>NZ_JAJKGM010000009.1:0-94799 GCF_021412605.1 Clostridium celatum | reverse complement strand
AATTAATATATTTTAAATTATATTACATATTTGTATAAAATTAAAGACTACTGACACTTTGTCAGCAGTCTGAAAAAGACACTTTTAAGTGTCTTTTTATCTAATTATTTTGTTTTACGTAATTAAGTCTTCCACCAGCTTTAATAACTTCTATCTCTTTTTCAGTTAAATCAAGCTTAACTACAAATTCTGAGTTTTTAGTAACATTTTTTATCATAGCTGTTTTACTAACTAGCGCTCCTTTTATATCTGTGATTTCTAAGTTATCAATCAAAGAAATATTATTATAATCTTCTTCATTTTCAAATTCCATTGGTATTATGCCATTATTAATTAAATTAGCCTTATGAATCCTGGCAAAAGATTTTGCTATAACAGCTTTTACACCAAGATATAATGGAGCTAAAGCTGCATGTTCCCTACTTGATCCTTGTCCGTAGTTATTTCCCGCAACTATAAATCCACCATTATACTCCTTCGCTCTCTTAGGAAATTCTGTATCTATAGTATTAAAGCAGAACTCTGATAAGTATGGAATATTAGATCTAAATGGCAATAACTTAGAATTCGAAGGCATAATATGATCTGTTGTTATATTATCTTCAACCTTAATTAATACTCTTCCTTCTATTTTATCCCCTAACTCCTTATTAATAGGAAAAGGTTTTATATTAGGACCTCTAACAATTTCAACTTTACTTCCATCCTGTGCAGGTTTTACAATCATAGAATCATCTATTATAAACTCTTTTGGCATTTCTATATTTAAATCAACTATAGTTTCACTTGGATCAGTTAAAACTCCTGCTATAGCAGATACAGCCGCTGTTTCTGGACTGACTAGGTATACATTTGCTGATAAAGTTCCACTTCTTCCATAAAAATTTCTATTAAAAGTTCTTAGTGATACTCCATTGGTTCCCGGAGCTTGCCCCATTCCTATACAAGGCCCACATCCATTTTCTAAAATTCTAGCTCCTGAGCTTATTATATCTGCTAATGCTCCATTTCTAGCTATCATCTCCATAACTTGTCGTGAACCTGGTGCAATAACTAAACTTACATCTTTATGAACTTTTTTTCCTTTTAAAATTTTTGCAACTTTCATTAAGTCTTCATAAGAAGAATTAGTACAGCTACCAATTGCTACTTGATCAATTTTTATATTTCCTATTTCAGCAACTTCACTAACATTATCAGGACTATGTGGCCTTGCTGCTAAAGGTTTAAGCTCACTTAAATTAATAGTTATTTCTTCATCATATATAGCATCCTTATCAGCCTTTAACTCTTTAAAATCTTTTTCTCTTCCTTGTGCCTTAAAAAACTCCAAAGTTCTTTCATCACTTGGAAATATAGAAGTTGTTGCTCCAAGTTCAGCTCCCATATTAGTAATAGTAGCTCTTTGAGGTACTGAAAGATTTTTAACCCCTTCTCCACCATACTCAAATATTCTTGCAACTCCACCTTTTACAGTAAGCTTTCTTAATACCTCAAGAATTACATCCTTTCCTGTAACCATAGGTTTTAATTTACCTATTAAATTTATTTTACATACCTTAGGAGTATTTATATAATACGCTCCACCAGCCATTGCTAAAGCAACATCAAGTCCACCTGCACCCATAGCAAGCATTCCAACACCTCCTGCTGTTGGAGTATGACTATCTGAACCTATTAACGTATCTCCTGGCACAGTAAATCTTTCTAAAAACACTTGGTGACAAACTCCATTACCAGGTTTTGAGAAATAAATTCCATGCTTCTCTGCTACTGTTTGAATAAACTTATGATCATCCGCATTTTCAAATCCTTGTTGAAGCATATTATGGTCTATAAATGCAACAGATCTTTTTGTTTTAACCTTATCTATTCTCATTGCCTCCAATTGTAAATAAACCATAGTTCCTGTTGAATCTTGCGTTAAAGTTTGATCTATCTTAAGCCCTATTGGCTTTCCTACTTCTAATTTACCTTCAATTATATGATTTTTTAATATCTTATAAACTATATTTTCTCCCATATTTTTGCCCCCTAAAACTTATTGCTTAACTTGTACATTTTTATATTTTAAATATTCTCTATTTATTTTTAGTTTTTAGTAAATATTCTTTATATAATTTAACTAATTCTTTATCAAATAATGTCCTTTTCAATCTAACGCATGAAGCCCTTACCATCTCTAAAACACCTTGTGCCTCTTCATCACTTAAGTCAATATTATATTCTTTAAATTTATTAATAATTCCAGCTTTACCTGAATGCTTTCCAATTACTATTTGTCTTTGTAACCCAACAACATCTGGATCAAATGCTTCATAATTTTTAGGATTTTTTATTGCTCCATCAGCATGAATACCAGATTCATGTGCAAACATATTCTCTCCAACAATAGCTTTCCAAATGGGTAATACTCTTCCTGATGCTTGTGAAACATATTCTGAAACTTCCCTAAACATCTTTGTGTTTATATCACCTTTATAATCATAAACATACATTAAAGCCATAATAACTTCTTCAAGTGCTGCATTTCCTGCTCTTTCACCAAGTCCATTTATAGTTACACCAACATGGCTTGCTCCACCTAAAACACCTGCAATAGCATTAGCTGTTGCCATTCCAAAATCATTATGAGTATGCATTTCTATATTAAAATTAGTTTTTTTATAAATTTCCTCAATATCTTTTCTTAATCTAAATGGCTCCATAATTCCAACTGTATCACAATACCTAAATCTATCTGCCCCAGCTTTTTTTGCTTCATTTATAAATTCAACTAAGAATTCTTTATCTGCTCTCGATGCATCTTCCCCATTTACAGATACATAAAGACCATTTTGTTTTGCAAATTCCACTGATTTAATCATATTTTCTAAAACCCAAGCTCTTGAAGTTTTAAGTTTATGTTTAATATGAATATCAGAAACTGAAACTGAAATTGCTACTGCATCTACACCACAATCTATAGATTCCTCAATATCCTTAATGACTGCTCTATTCCAAGCCATTATACTTTTTTTATAATTATTTCTTTTTACAATTTCCTTAATTGCATTTTTTTCATCACCACCCATTGTAGGAATTCCTACTTCTAGTTGGTCAACCCCAAGTTCACTTAGCATATCTGCTATAATTATTTTCTCTTCATTTGCAAAAACAACTCCTGCCGTTTGTTCCCCATCTCGCAAGGTTGTATCAACTATATATATATCTTTATCGCCACTGATACTTTTTATAGCCATTTTTTAGCCCCCTTTTTAATAAATTGTACATAAATTAAATTTAGTTATAAAAAATTGGGGCTATTCCACTTCCCCAATTACATTTATTTCCTTCTAATTATTTTATCATATAGCTTTTTTTATCACAAGGTTAAATGTATCTTTTTTCTAAAAATTGAAAGTTTTATAAGAAATATTTCATTTTTTTCTATTTATTTGGTGGTTATATTTGTTTTAAATATATTTTTGCAATATATTTTTACTCACCATTCATTCACATTAAGATTAATATATAATAATTACAGAGTAAGATTAAAAGTTCTTACTCTGCAATTATTATATTTATATTATTTCATAATTATTTTTATAACTTCCTGTGTGAGATCTCCTATCTATTCTTTCCTCATATTTACCTGGTCCAAATCTTTCATCTAGACTTAAATATCCAGTAACTCTTGATATACCTTGAATATCTCTACTATTACACTTTGGACACTTACTTTCATTACTTGTTAAGCTTTCTCCACAATCTTTACAATACCTAATATGAAAATTTACTCCTATATAGCTTATGTTTGTATTTTTATAAGCATAATTTATTATATCCATGATAACTTCAGGAGATGGTGAATCGTCAACTTCTATATAAGATATATGACCTGCATTACAAAGCTTATGATACGGCGCTTCTATTTCTATCTTATCTTTTATTGAAATGCTATAGCTTACTGGAATATGAAAGCTATTTGTATAATAATCCTTATCTGTAACACCTTTTATTATTCCATATATCCTTTTATCATGTTTTATAAATTTTCCTGATAATCCTTCTGCTGGAGTAGCATAACAACTCCAATTAAGCCTAGTTTCTTCAATTAATTTATCTGTATACTGTCTTATAAAACTAACAATTCTCAATCCTAATTCTCTTGCTCTTTGACTTTCTCCATGATGTTCTCCTATTAAAGCAATTAGAGCTTCTGCTAAACCAATAAATCCAATTCCCCATGTTCCTTGCTTCAAAACAGGCTCAATTGAGTCATCTGAAGATAAATTTTCTGAACCCTTCATTAATCCCTGTCCTGCAACAAAAGGTAAATCTTTAACTTTTAAATTCTTAAGAACACTATATCTATGAAGTAAAGCTTCTTTAGCTAAAACTAATCTTTCTTGTAATATTTCAAAAAATTTATCTATATCATTATTAGCTTCTATTCCTATTCTAGGTAAATTAATAGTTATTGGTGCTATATTTCCTCTTCCTTTACATCCTGGTTCACCATTAATGTTTTTCATTAAGTATGTTCTACATCCCATAGTAGCTGGCATATATCCCTTGTCATAAAATTCTTTATTAAAGTCTGCATCTATATTCATAAAAGTTGGATTCATTCTTTTAGATGCAACTTCGCACGCTAATTTGTATAAATAATAATATGGATCTTCTGGCTCCCTATTAACTCCTTGTTTAACTCTAAAAATTATATTAGGAAATATAGGTTGTTCTCCTTTTCCTAAGCCCTTACAATATTCTTGTAAAAATACTTCGCATACTAAAGCTGCATCTTTCGAATTTGGTATACCTAAATTTATAGAAGAAAAAGGCACTTGAGAACCTGCACGTGAATGCATAGTATTTAAATTATAAACAACACCTTGCATAGCTTGATGAACTCTATCATTTAATTTTTCTTCAATTAAACTTTCTAGCTTTTCCCCTTCGATTCCATAAGACTTTAACTCTTTTCTTATTTCCTCTCTTGTTGGTTCAATAAATTCTGCCATATCATTATCAAAATCTGGATGAGATTGACCTCCAAACATATCATTTTGAGTTGATTGAAGTAATATACAAGATAACTCTGCTGCTGTTTCTATACGTTTAGGTGGCTTTATAGTTCCATATCCAGTGTTAAAGCCTTTTTTTAATATTTCTCCTGTTGGTATATGAAGACAATTAATTGTTAAATTGTATGAATCTAAATCATGAAAATATACTTCTCCAATTTCATGAGCCTTAGCTAAATACTTGGGCATATTATATAAGTTATGCCATTTATTTGATTCAGATGCTATTCTTAATAATTTAGAGCTAAAATTATTTCCCACATTAGCATTATCCCTATCTGTTTCTATTCCTATTTTATTAATGACTTTCATTAAATCTGATTTAATCTCTCTAACTCTTGTCCTTTCTTTTCTATATGATGAATATGCTCTCTGTATATTTTTATAACCACTTTCAACTAACGCTTTTTCAACTAAATTTTGAACTTCCTCTACAGAAATCTTTTCTTTTTTCTCACACTCTATATAGTTAATAACCTTTTGAGTACATTCCAATACTTGACTTTCTTTGAGTTTTTCTCCAATTTCATTACTAGCCTTTTTTATTGCATTACTAATTTTTTGAGAGTTAAATTTAACCTCTCTCCCATCTCTCTTCACTACATATAGCATAATATCACTCTCCTAATACAATATATTGTGTATATTGCAAATATATATTATACATTCTACACCTTTTTACTTTTATTTCCAAGTCTATTTTTTAAATCATACATCATTATCAATAGTGATAGTATTTTAATTATCACTATTGATAATGATATCGAATATGATATACTTAATATAATAAATAATTAAATTAGTGGAGGAAATTTTATGCAAAAGATTGCCTTAATAACTGATAGTGCTTGTGATCTTACATTAGATGTGTTGAAGGAAAACAATGTAAATTTATTACCACTTAGAATAATTTATTCTACTGGTGATTATAGAGATAGAGTGGATATTTCACCAAAGCAAGTATATGAAAACTTAGAAAAAGAAGTTCCAAAAACCTCTCTTCCTAGTGCTCAAGACATTGAAGATATTTTAAATAAATTAGAAGAAGAAGGATATACTCATGTAATTGCTATTTCTATTTCAAGTGGACTTTCTGGAAGCTTTAATGCTTTAAGATTAGCGTTAGAAGACCATCCAAAACTTACTTCTTACGTTTATGACTCAAAAATATTAGCTTATCCTCAAGGTGAAATAGTCATAGAAACAGCTAAACTTATAAAAGCAGGTAAAACCTTTGAAGAAATTATCGAAACATTACCTAAGATAAGAGAAAGAGTTATTGGATACTTTACAATAAATACATTAGAATATCTAAAAAAAGGTGGTAGAATAGGTAGAGTTGCCGGAACAGTTGGAGAATTGTTAAACCTTAAACCTATAATAACTACAGACGAAAATGGTGTATATTATAACGTTGCTAAAGTAAGAGGTAGAAAACAATCTTTATCAAAAATGACTGAGTTATTAAAGGGATACCTTGAAAAAGGTAAATGTGAAGTTGCTGTACTTCATGCAGGTTGTGAAGATGAAGCAATAAAGTACATGAATAGCTTAAAAGATTTACCTAACATAGTATCTATAAAAATAGCAGAAATCAGTCCAGCTTTAGGAGTTCACGGTGGCCCTGGATTAATAGGTTTCTCTGTTAAATCGGTAGAGTAAACTATGAAGGATTTTGATTTTAACAATATTGAAGATTTAAAGGCTGAAGAAAAAAGATTACATGACGAATACAAAGCTAAACTTGCAGAATTAAAAAAAGTTCAAAAAGAAAAAGAAGCTGTAGGTCAGGTTTTTACAAAAGGTTTATTACCTATTTATGTTCTTTATATATTAAAATCAGGACCTACTAACGGAAATGAAATTTCAACTAAGGTTTCTCAAAAAACTAATGGCTTATGGACACCTAGTACAGGTGGAATATATCCTTTATTAAAAAAATTAGAAAAAGAAGGATTAGTAATTGGGAAATGGGATGATCCGAAAAAGAAATTTCAAAAACTTTATTCTCTAACACCACTTGGAGAAGTTGAATTTAATAATAGAAAAGAACTTCTTAAACATAAAATTGAAGAATCATTAAAAGTCTTTCAAATTGTATATAGAGACTTATATCTATAAAATATATTCATATCTTAAATACATCCACTTTGTCTGGATGTATTTTTATTTTCCTTTTTGTAAATACTAATAAAAATTTATTTAGGATGGTGTATTTAAATGAAGGGAATGATATTAGATTATACAGGTGCTGATGCTTTTATATTATTAGAAGATGATTCTATTATAACAATGCCTTTAAGCTCCTTTGAACAACTATTACCAATTGGTACTAATATAAGTTTATGTAATTTGCTTAATAAATCAACTAATACTAATTATAAACCTTGTCAAATGCTTAATAAAGGTATTGACTTTTTGTAAAATATTGCCTAAAATTTAATTATATTAAGTTGCTAGGGGTGCCCAAAGGCTGAGAGATGATTTTCATCAACCCTTTTAACCTGATCTGGATAATTCCAGCGTAGGAAAGCTATTTATAGAATATTTATATTCTCATGTCTAGGTACCTCTTACGCAAAATAAGGAGGTATTTTTTTATGTCAAATTTTCTAGCAACATTAGGTGAAAATTTTAAAACACTATTCAGTAATCCACTTACTATAATTACGCTAATAGGATGTGCAATTTTATTAATTGCTTTCATCAAATTCAAATCATTAAAATTTGATTCTAAATTAATAGCACGAATAGGACTAGCTATTGCTTTAGCTTTCATTTTAGATATGATAAAAATATATACATTACCAAATGGCGGTGGAAGTATTTCTTTAGGTAGTATGGTTCCAATATTGTTACTTTCTTTTATTTATGGTCCATCCATAGGTTTATTTACTGGATTTTTATTTGGTGTTTTTAAATTAATACTTGATCCATATATCTTAAACCCTATTCAAGTATTGTTTGATTATCCATTACCATTTATGGCTGTTGGTATAGCTGGTTTCTTTAAAAATAAATATATTGGAGCAAGCATCGGAATGTTTTTACGATTTATATCTCATTTTATATCTGGAGTTATATTTTTCGGCTCATACGCTCCCGAAGGAATGTCGCCAATAATATATTCTTTAGTAGTAAATGGTTCGGCAGTAGGTGGAGAATTACTAATCTGCTTAGTATTGTTAGCTTTTTTACCAATAGAAAGACTTATCAAAACATTGAAAACTAATGTAATATCATCATAAAAAAATAACATGCCATATAATAAAAGTTATATGGCATGTTATTTTAATCTACACTTATAGCATTTACTGGACAGCTTGATTCTGCATCTTTTGCATCATCTTCATGCCCAGCTGGAACTGGATTAGTTTTAGCAACTGCCTTTCCGTCATCATCCATTTCAAAAACATCTGGACATATTGATGGACATAATCCACAACCTATACAAGTATCTTTATCTACTGATGCGTTCATATACTTCACTCCTTTTACAAATTTACATTTATATTGTTTCCAGAGTAATATTTATTTATGTATTTTATATATCTTACCACTTATTTGGCGCTTTTTCTGTTATATCTATAGTCCATTCTTTAAATTCATTTGTAGCAAATATATAATAATTTTCTTCTGTATTTTCCTTTTTATTAGTTATGGTTATTAAAGTTTTATATGTGCTAGTATCATATCCTCTATTTTTTACAGTAACTACAACATCATAATCAGTTGAATCATCATCTATTAATTCTATATTAGGAATAACCTTTTTTGCTGATTGTAAAAAGTCTTTTAAATCAGTGGAAAATATATATTTCAGACATTCAATATCACCATTTATATCTACTCCAACTTTATAGTTTTCAATATCCGAATTTTCTTTACTAATTTTTAAAACATCCAATATTGAATTATAATATACATATTCAAAATCCCTAGGTTTTCTTATAAACGAAAGATTTTTTATTATCCCCTCATCTAACCTTTTAGATACGGTAAATATATTATTACCATCATATAAATTTCCTTCATCACTACCTACTACGTAATAAAATTCCTTTACTTCATCCCCTAAATCAATTTCAAATTTATAATCAGGTTCTAAATTAGATTTATTTTCGCTTATTTTAGCTCTTAATAAGAATTTATACATTTCTTTAATAGCACTATCCTCTGTTACTATAAACTTAAACCCGGTATCTCTTGTGCTTTGTATACTTATTTGTTCTACTTTATTTGAATTTAAATACTCAAAGTATTCATTTTTCAATCCTAATTTCTTTTCTATATCCTCTAATACTGTACATCCACTTAACATAAATGCCATAACTGCAATACTTATAGCTAAAAAATACTTTTTTAAATTCTTACTCATATACTTCTCCCTAAAACTTAAAATAATAGGAGAAGCTTAAGCTCCTCCTAATAAAGATAATTATAATACTTTATTGTAGTATTATCAATTTAATTCCTTTATATTTTTAAGTACTATGTTAGTAAATTATTGCATAGGTACAACTACAGTAGAATTTTTAAAGTCGTAGAACATTAACCAACATCCACCTTCTTTATCATCTACCCATGTAACAAATCCTGTCCTTCCATCATAAGGTTGTTCATCTTTATCTTTCTTTCCAGGGATTCCATATATAATATGTTTAAGATTTCCTTTAGAATCGCATTTATATCCTAATTTAAAATATCCATATTTCTTAATATAAGGATAATAGTTAAGCATTGGATAATATGCTAATGTATATTTATTGTAATTAGACATATTGCACATTTCATGCAAATCCTTTACCGGTATTTTATACCATTTTGTATATTTTATTTCATCTATTCCGTCATAATCCCTTTCAAACCCTTCTACTATGGCTTCAAAATATTCTCCTATGCTACCTCTTATCTTTCCATTCATAGGATCAAATTCTTTGTTTGCTTCAATTTCATCTTCATAATCTTCAAATTTTCCTCTTAAATTTTCTTTAGGTGCTTTTACTACTGTTTCCTCTATTATTTTATTTTCAACTTCCACAATTTCATCTCTAGGTTCTATGTTATTATCCTTAACTTCTATATTTTCATTTTGTACACTTTCACTTCTTATTTCCTCTACTTCCGTTACTGGTTCTACTTCTTTCACTGACTCTACTTCTTTTACTGCTTCTACTGTTTCTACTTCTTTTACTGCTTCTACGTCTTCTCTTTCACATTCATCTTTCTTATTCTTTTCTTTTACATCACTCTTTTTCTCTATTTTTTTAAATTCCTTCTTAGAATCTTTATCATTTAACTTATCAACATATTTATTTTTTAAGTCAGCAGCTTTAACAATAGTATAGTTTTTCCAATTATCACTTGGTTGTTGTCCATTTAAAAAACCACATAAAACAAATACAGGAATACCTTCTTTCATCTTAGCTATAGCTGTTCCTGATATTTTATCAAAATGTAAATCTAATCCTCCTATATTAGCTATATTATATTCTTTTGTTGAATCTCCCTTACCTGATTCACTTATTGCTATAGGACCTAAATTTACTATTTGCTTCATATCCTTTTTACAACAAATAACCATCATACAATACTCGTCATTATCTTTTCTCAAATTTTGTGCATAAAAAGATATCTTACATCTATCTCCCCTAGCTTCAATTTTGGAATACCCTGATAATGTTTTATCTTCAGAATTTGCATATCCTCTTTCATCCTCTTGCAAAATTACGAAGTTTCTATACAACCTATTACTATTTGCCATTTTAGAACCCCCACTTTATATTAATTCCATATATTATATGTTTTATTTAAGTAAATATGTTATTTTTTAATTCTTAAAAATTTAGTAATTAATATAATAAAGATATTTGCTATATTCTATAAAAAATAAATATAAAAAAAGCTATTGTAAATATGTACAATAGCTTCTTAAATAGTCATTATTTCATTATTTCATTAATACAATTTGCAAGTGCTACAAATTCTTCTATACTTAAAGTTTCTCCTCTTCTCTTAGGATCAACATTAGCCTTAACGAAAGCTTCTTCTAGTTTTTCCTTAGCAGGTCCTATATTCTTAACTCCATTCCATAAAGTCTTTCTTCTCATATTAAATGAATTTCTTATTATATCGAAGAATAACTTTTCATTTTGAACTTGAACTCTAGGCTTATCAAGTTTATCTAATCTAATAACTATTGAATCAACCTTAGGTCTAGGAATAAAACAAGTTGGTGGAACCTTTCTTACTATACTTGTATTACAATAATATTGAACTAATAAAGATAATGCACCATAATCTTTATTACCTGGTTCTGCATTCATTCTTTCTGCAACTTCTTTTTGTATCATTATAGTTAATGATTTAAAATTATATCCATCCTTAAGGAGTTTAACTATAATTGGAGTTGTTACGTAATAAGGAAGATTTGCCACTAGCTTTACACTTTTTTCTTCTCCAATTATTTCATTAAAATCAACTTTTAAGGCATCATTATGTATAAGTGTAAAATTAGGATTTTCACCTAACTCTTGTGTTAATATTGGAATTAAATCATTATCAAGTTCAATAGCAACAACCTTTTTTGCTTTCTTTAATAATTGAACTGTTAATGTTCCAACTCCTGGTCCTATTTCTATAACTAAATCTTCTTCGTTAACTTCTGCACCTAAAACAATATCTCTAGGAACTGAATCATCAACTAAAAAGTTTTGTCCTAAACTTTTTGAAAATTTAAAGTTATACTTTTTAACCAGTTCAGCAGTTTTTACATCTTTAATATCCATTTATTTATTCTCCTCTAGTTCTTTGTCTACATATTTAATAGCTTCTATAAATTCTTCTTTTGTTATTCCATAATTATTAAGTCTAGATAACATTTGATTGGCATTTCCATATCCAATTCCAAGCTTATTTCCTAACTTAATTCTTCTAGCCTTCGCATTTTTATCTCCACTTAATCTAAAGAAGAACATATCTTGTGCATCAAAAATAGGTTCTACTTCTTCAACAGTTACTTTTGCCCTTTTTAAAGCTTCTATAATAACTTCTGGAGTAGCATTTTCAACACCTATATCATCATCTTTAATTCCGTCCTCTTGTGCAATATAAGCATGCTTTATTCCTGGTACTCTTTTTGCTATTATTTTTCTAATCTTCTCTCCTGCAAAGTCTGGATCAGTTAATACTATTACACCCTTCCTTTTTTGGGCTTCCTTAATTCTAGCAATTACTTTAGCATTTATTCCAAAACCACCAACAGCTATCATTTCTGCTTTAACAGCCTTTTTAACGGCAGCTACATCATCTTTTCCTTCAACTACTATAACCTCTTTTATCATGGCTTCTCTTCCTTTCCTATAGAGTCTATTATTAATTTATCCTTATATTTGTATTATGTCAAACCTTTAATTAGTTATAAGCTAATAGTTTATAGTTATTAATTACTAAATAAATTAAATTTTTTAACATTAATACTTATAGGTTAAGTAAAAGAGGTTGGCATAATTGCCAACCTCTTTTAGTAATTTACCATTCTCCTGGATATGCTAGAATATAAACTCCAACGTCATACTTTCTTCCCCATGTAGATGCCTCTTCATGAGAATTCAAATATACATCAATGATATTACCTACTATAGCCCCACCAGTATCAGCTGCTACTGCTTTACCATAATTCTCTACGTATACTAACGACCCTAACGGTATAACTCTTGGGTCAACAGCAATAGTGCTTATTCCTTCCGGATTATATACAGGAACAGTTCCTGTAGCGGTAAGACCTCCTCCAATATATGCAGTAGATTCACAATATATTAAATGCTTATATTCAATATTTCCATCTCTACTTGCAAAAACTCTTCTTGTCCCTTCTGCTATAATCTCATTAACAGGTTCTTTTACGACCTTTGATTTGATTATATTTCTCGCTACTTCTTTGCCATCTTTTTTAATAATCTTATAGGTAATTTCTTTTTCACCAGCTACTCCAGCTTGTCTCACTTCTTCGGTATTAATATCTAAATTATTATCTTCTTGTGTTATAGTTTCAAAATCAATTGCTTCAATAGCAACTTCATTTAAAATTTCAACATCAACAAATTGAATTTGAAGACCTTCCTCAATTTTTGTGTCTAAAGATGGAGTTATTTCATCTACTCCTTCTACAAATTCAATTCCCTTTTCTTTAAGTTCTTCTTTCTCTGCACTAATCATATCCTTAATGGTATCTTCAGCAGTTTCTATGATTATTACTTCATCAGCAACTACTAGTTCAACTTCTACAGCTCTTTTAATTGTAATAGTATCATTTGATGATATCTTATTATCTAAGGCTGGTTGTACTTTATCTTTAAGGGATAACTCTATATCCTTATCTAGAAGTACTTCTTTAACAGTCCCTTTATATGTTTTATGTGTTTCTTCATTTCCGTCTATACTTATAATTATGTTTTTTCTTCCGCATGTAAGTGCAATTATTACTACTACCGTTAACATAGTAACTACGCCTACCATCATTTTTGCCTTAGGACTATTAGAAAAATTGTTCAGTAAATATTTTTTCCATTTTTCTACCATCTACCTTTAACCTCCTCTGGCAAGAGCAACCATTGAATTATATAAATAATTCTTATTTTTGTCAAATTACCCACTCTTGCAATAATAAAACTGCTAAGTTAAATGCATCAAATGCATAATAAAAAATAATAAATAAAAATGAATAATAGCGGTTTTTACAGTTTTAGACCTAGTAGATGATGGTAACTAAAATTTTTAGAAATTGTTAGAAAATATTTACAATTTATACTAATTATTTTACTTTATTTTTCTTTATGTATCAACCTAAAGAAATTCTCATTTACGGCTATATTTACTTCTTTTGAACTAATTTTCTTTATTTCAGCTATTTTTTCTATTATATATCTAATATAGTCTGATTTATTCCTTTTTCCTCTATTTGGTGAAGGAGCCATATATGGACAGTCAGTTTCAACTAAAAGTTTTTCTAAAGGAATTCCTTCAATTACTTCACATATTTTTCTTGCATTTTTGAACGTAACAACACCTGTAATTCCTATATAATAACCTAATTTAACACATTCTCTTGCAAATTCCAGACTCCCTGAAAAACAATGTACTATACCTTTTACATTCGGAAATTCTTTCATAATTTCTAGTGTATCTGCATGAGCATCCCTATCATGAATAACTACAGGAAGACTTAATTCTTCTGCTAGCTTCATTTGTTCTCTAAAAACATGTTTTTGAATTTCTCTTTCTGGGTTTTCATCCCAATAATAATCTAACCCTATTTCTCCTATAGCTAAAATCTTTTTATTTTCTTTAACTAATTCACTTATTCTATTTTTTACACTTTCATCATAATCATTAGCATCACTTGGATGAATTCCAAGGGCTCCATAAATAAAGTCATAATCTATAGTTAACTTATTTGTAGTTTCTAAGCTTGCTTTTGAACAAGCACAGTTTAAAATACCTACTACCCCTTCTTCTCTTATTTGAGCTAATACTTCTTCTCTATCTTCACTAAAGGCTTCATCATCATAATGTGCATGTGTATCAAAGATTTCATATTTAAATTCCATATTTATTTCTCCATTTCTATAAATTAATCTTATTGTTTATTATACCAAATTAAACTAAAAAAACTCAGTCAATACTGAGTTTTTTATACTTATTATTGATTTTTTAAACATTTAATAATGATTCATACTTTCTTCAGATTTTTGACACCTAAATGACACAAAAAAGTTATAATATAATATTTGTAAAGTAGTTAAAGCATTATTATTTACCCCTAAAACCATCTTTTAATTGAAACTCTAAATCTCTGATTTAATAAGTTGAATATACCCATTCTACGTGAAGAGAAGGAGTTTCCTTTTAAAACTGGTCCTAGAGTTATTCGTCCCCCAAATGAAATAACTCTAGGTTTTTTTTGTTTAAAAACGCTTATATTTTCTTTTGTTTTAGTCTTTCAACTTCATCATTTACTTTTTTCTTATCGATCTTTTCAAATAATAGAGGGCATTCTTTTACTAATCCTTCTTTTTTCTCAGTAAAACTCCAAATTCCTTTTTCTAATCCTAAAGATATTTTTATTTTTTCACAGCTATTAGGCATAAATGGATATAATAAATTTGCCAAATTAATTATTATTTGTATACAATTATATATTACATCTTTACATTTACTTGGATCTTTGCTTAGTAAATCCCACACTTTATTATTATCAAAATATTTATTTCCTTTTTTGCATAAATCCATAATAGCACTTAAACTATCTTTAAAACGCCCTTCTTCTATATTATCTCCTAAATCAAAATATAAATTTAAAATTTCATTTTTAAATTTATCATCCATTTTTCCATTAGGTATTCTATTAGCATAATTCTTTCTTGCAAATACTATAACCTTATTCACAAAAGAAGAAAATTCCCCAGCTAAATCATTATTATGAACGTTAATATAATCTCTCCAAGTAAAATCAGTATCTTTATCCTCTGGCGAATTTAATGATAAATAATATCTAAAGCTATCTACATTGTAATTCTTACAAATATATTCTGCCCATAAAGCCCAATTCTTTACTGATGAAAATGGTTTACCTTCTAATTTTAAATGCTCACTTGATATTATTCTTAAGTTAGGATTTTTTATTCCAAGCCCAGCTAAAATTGCAGGGAATATTACTGTATGGAATGGTATATTATCTTTTCCATGAATAAAATAAATCCTTGAATCCTCTCCTTGCCAATATTCCCTATAGTCCTCTCCTCTTTCCTCTAAACACTTCATACTAGCTGTAAGATATCCCATAACAGCTTCAATCCACACAAATATCTTTTTATCTTCATATCCATCTAAAGGAACATCTACTCCCCAATTGAAATCCCTAGTTACAGCTCTATCTCTCAGACCTTCATCTAAATATCTTTTAAGGATTTTTTGAGCATTCTCTCTCCATCCTTGTTCTCTTATAAAAATTCTTTTAACATCATTTTCAAATTTAGATAATGTAAAAAATAAATGTTTAGTTTCTTTAAAAACAGGTATTGAGCCGCAATTTTTACATTTAATATCTATTAGTTCATTAACTTCAAATTCTTCATGGCAATTCTCACATCCATCACCAGTTGCTTCTTCATGACACTTCGGACACTTTCCAACAATATATCGATCAGATAAATATTCATTACACTCATTACAAAAAGTTTGCTCTACATTTTTTTCATATATATACCCTTTATTATATAGGTCTAATATAAATTCTTTTACTTTCTTATGATGAAATTCTGACTGAGTTTTTGCAAAAATATCAAAAGAAAACTCTAAAGAATCAAAACATTTTTTAAATTCCTCATGATATTTTTCAACTACTTCTGCTGGTGTAATTCCCTCTTCCTTTGCTTTCATAGTAACTGGCGTACCATGACAGTCAGTTCCAGAAAGAAAAACTACATCATCCCCCATCATTCTATGATATCTTGCTATAATATCCCCTGGTAATAAAACAGCAATTCTTCCTAAATGTAATGGTCCATTAGCATATGGCCATGCATTTCCTATAATAACATTCATTTTAAATAACCCCCTTCTACTACTTAAGAGTTAATAACTAAGAGTTAAGAGTTTAGGAAGAAAGTCAACTTACGCTTACTCTCTAAAATTAAATTTTTAGAACTCCCACAAGGAGTTTTATCCCTAACTCTTAACTCTTCACTTTTAACTCTTATATCTTTTTAAGTAAACACCTACTTGTTTACATTCCTAGGTATAAGTTTAGCTAAACAAATTAATATTTTGGCTTTACTTATCTTACTATGCTTCCTGTTGGTAATTCACCTGGATTAACTAAATTTAAAGTGCTATCATCATCAGTAGCAGCTGCTATTATCATTCCTTGTGATAATTCTCCTCTTAATGTAACAGGCTTTAAGTTAGCAACTAAAACAACATACTTACCAACTAATTCTTCTGGTTTATAGTGCATTGCTATTCCTGATATAACCTGTCTTTCTTCTCCATTTAAATCAACTTTTAACTTTAATAATTTCTTAGCTTTTTTAATTGGTTCACACTCTAATACTTTAACTACTCTTAAATCTATTTTTTCAAAATCTTCAATAGTTATCTCTTCTTTAATTGGTTGCATTTTATATTCTTCTTTTGGTTTATTAGCTTCTAATTGAGCTAATCTCATAGCTTCTAACTCTTCTAAAGTCTTAGCTACATCTATTCTTGGGAATAAAGCTTCACCTTTCTTAACTGCTGTTCCTGGAGTTGTTCCATCAAATCCAGATAATGAATCCCAAGTGTTTACCGTTATATTTAATTGAGCATTAATCTTTTCACTTGTGCTTGGTAAGAATGCTGATAATAATACAGATGCAAATCTTAAGCTTTCAGCTAAGTTATATAAAACTGTACCTAGTCTCTCTTTCTTTTCTTCATCCTTAGCTAATATCCACGGAGTTGTTTCATCTATATACTTATTAGCTCTTCCTATAAGTGCAAATATATCTTCTAATGCTTCTGGAATTCTTAAATTATCTATTGCCTTAGTTACCTTAACTGGAGTTTCTAATGCTAAAGATATTAATTCATTATCTATATCTTCTTTAGCTGTTGGTGCTGGGATTATACCATCAAAATATTTTTCTATCATTGCAACTGTTCTTGATAATAAGTTACCAAGGTCATTACAAAGATCTGAATTAATTTTCTTTATAAATATTTCATTATTGAATAATCCATCTGCTCCAAATGGAATTTCTCTTAATAAATAATATCTAACTGCGTCAACACCAAATTTATCAACTAAAACTACTGGATCAACAACATTTCCTTTTGATTTAGACATCTTTCCGCCATCAACAAGTAACCATCCATGACCAAATACTTGCTTTGGTAATTCTTCTCCTAAAGCCATTAGCATAATTGGCCAATAAATAGTATGGAATCTTAAAATATCTTTACCTATTAAGTGAACATCTGCAGGCCAATATTTTTTGTATAATTCATCATTATCACTACCATATCCTAAAGCAGATATATAGTTTGATAATGCATCTATCCAAACATAAACTACATGTCCTTCATCAAATGTTACAGGAACTCCCCAGTTAAAACTTGTTCTTGATACACATAAATCTTGTAATCCTGGTTTTAAGAAGTTATTAACCATTTCATTCTTTCTTGATTCTGGTTGAATGAATTCTGGATGTTCATCAATATATTTCATTAATCTATCAGCATATTTACTCATTCTGAAGAAGTATGCTTCTTCCTTTGATTTTTCAACTGGTCTACCACAATCTGGGCAATTTCCATTTACTAATTGAGTTTCAGTCCAGAAAGATTCACATGGAGTACAGTATAATCCTTCATATGAAGATTTATATATATCTCCTTGATCGTATAATTGCTTAAATATTTTTTGAACAGTCTTTTTATGATAATCATCAGTAGTTCTTATAAACTTATCATAGCTTATATCCATCATGCTCCATAAATCTTTTATTCCAGCAACTATTTCATCAACATGCTCTTTTGGCGTTATTCCTTTTTCTTCAGCTATTCTTTGAATCTTTTGCCCATGTTCATCTGTTCCTGTTAAAAACATTACATCATATCCATTTAATCTCTTAAATCTAGCTAAAGCATCAGCAGCTACTGTTGTATAAGTATTACCAATGTGTAATTTAGTAGATGGATAATAAATTGGTGTAGTTATATAATATGGTTTTTTTGTCATTTTTCTTCCTCCTCTTTTTTAGTTAACAATTAACCACTAAGAATTAATGATTTTGAGTTGAAACTTAAATACTAACTCAAAAACTTTAACTCTTAACTGAAAAAAGCCTCTATATAGGCTTTTATACCCATATAGAGGCGTTATATACGCGTTACCACTCTATTTTTATATTTATTTCACAATAAATATCTCTGTAGGTGACTATCATCACCCTGCAATATAACGGTTGCTCCCGTATTATCCTAACTTTTAAAGCTCAGATAATCAACTCCAAGACCATCTTCGTAAAGTTCCATAACGCTAGTTTTCACCATACCTAGCTCTCTTTTAGTTATATTCCTAAACTACTCTTCTCTTCTATGTATTTATCAATTTTATAATATTCTAAAATGTAAAAACTGTCAAATACTTTATTAATATTATTATTTCGCTTTATAGTTAAAATTTGTATCGAATTTTGTTATAATACGTAAAGAATAGGAGTGATATCGTGAATTCTTTTAAACTTCCCAAAATAGGACTTAGAACTATAAAATCAGGAATAGCAGTATTTTTATGTTTATTGCTTTTACCAGAAGAACCGTTTTTTTCATGTATGACTGCTGTAATTTGTTTACAAGATACAGTTTATAATTCTATTCATATGGGAATAAATCGTGGAGCTGGAACAATTTTAGGTGCTGCATTCGGTTTAATTTTTCTATTTATATTTAGATCATTAGAAGGTCATATTTCTAATGAATTAATAGCAAAACCAATAATTTACATTATCATTGCATTAGGTGTAATACTTATGATTTATTTATGTAATATTTTCAAAAGACCTGGTGCAATAAATATTACTTGTATAGCATTTTTAGGAGTAACTACAGCTCATGCTTATAGTGATCCTTTATTTTATGCTACAAATAGAATTATAGAAACTTTATTTGGAATAGTCATTTCAATATTAGTAAATAAACTTATAACACCCCCACCACATAAATAATTAGTAATTAATAAAAAACTAATTAGTATTTCTAACTGAAAAAGGTTGTGCTTTTGCACAACCTTTTTTTATAGCCCTTTTTATTTATTTTTCTTATTGCTTCAGCGTTATTCAACCTTTTAACGAATACTTAATTTTAATTTACATTAAGTACATTATCTTCTACAGGCGTAGCTTCCTCAACCTTTTTACCGAATATTTGCACCCCTACAAAAACTGCTAATATTGCTACTGGTAATACTATATATATTGGTAATCCAAATCCAGCTGGAATATATCCAAATAATATTGTAATTACTGCTACAAATAAAGAATACCAAATTTGAGTTTTAACATGCTCAATATGGTTGCATCCTGCACCCATTGATGAAAGTATTGTTGTATCTGATATTGGCGAGCAGTGATCTCCAAATATTGCTCCAGTTAATACCGCACTTGTACTAACAATTACAAATGACATTTCTGGATTTATTGAATATGCTAATGGCACTGCAAGTGGCATTAAAATCCCCATTGTTCCATATGCAGTTCCTGTTGCAAATGATATTACTGCACCTAATATAAATATTAAACTTGGTAGTAAAAAATATGGAATTGATCCTGATAATAAAGTTACTAAGTATTTAGCTGTACCTAATTCTTTTATAACTGAACTTAATGACCAAGCTAATATAAGAATTACTCCTGTAATTAATAATCCCTTCATACCATCAACCCAAACTTCAATAGCCTCACCAATTGTAAATATCTTTTTACAAACTGCCATTATTATAGCAACTATACTGGCAAGTAATGCTGATTGGAATAATGCCACTGATGCATCTGATGCGCTAAATGCCTGCTTTATAGCTTCAAAGGATGCTGGTGAATTAGTCATTAAATTAATAAGTTCAACATCTTCTCCACCCATTATTGCTGTATATCCACTATAGTAAAATGCTGCGATTGCCGCTACTATTAGAACTCCTATTGGAATTATTGCATTCCATATGCTTAATTGCACCCCTTCTTTAGGTTGCATTTCATCTTCTCCTTGAAGATTATCTACTGCAACTTCAGCTCCAATTTTTTGTCCATTTCTAGCTGCCATCTCGGCTTTTCTCATTGGTCCAAATTCTTTTAATAAAACTGCTGTTATAACTATAAATGCTAATATTAATATGTTATAAAATCTATATGGAATTGTTTGAAGAAATACTCCAAAAGCATCTGCTTGTACACCAATTCCTGTGAAAGCATCATTAATTAAACCAACTTCTAACCCTATCCAAGTAGAAATTATTGCAAGCCCTGCAATTGGAGCTGCTGTAGCATCTATAATAAATGCTAATCTTTCTCTAGAAATTTTCATTTTATCTGCAACTGGTCTCATTATTGGTCCAACAATTAACGCATTTGCATAATCATCAAAGAATACACATATTCCCATAAGCCAAGTAATTAATTGAGTACCTTTTGCTGTTTTAGCTCTTTTAGCTAAAGCTTCTGCTATAGCTTTTGCTCCTCCCATCTTAGCAACAAGATTTATAACACCACCAATTACTAAAACTTGAAGTATAATACCTGCATTCCAAGGATCAGCCAAAGAGTTTAATGCCCTATCTATAAAATCTAAAAATGATTGTATCAATGCACTAAAGACATTAAATCCTGTTAAATTTAATAAAAATCCTCCTGATAAGATACCTATAAACAACGAAACTACAACGTTTTTCGTTATAAATGCCAATACTATTGCAACTATTGGTGGTATTAATGTTAATAATCCAAACTTTTCTGAGTTCACCGTAGCTGAATCTATTTCAGCTGCAAATGCAAGTGTAGTTGATAAAACAAACACTAGCATGGTAAGTAGTAATACTCTGTAACTTCTTTTTTTCATTTTTATTCCCCCTTATTTCTATTTAAAAGCGAATAACAAGGGTACCCCAAACTAACCCAATAAAAAAGACCTTGAGTTAACACTCAAGGTCTTGATATACACTAAAAAAGTATAAAAATACAAGTCTCAAATGATAGCTCACCACAAAATATTTTGTGACAGTAGTACATATATTTTATGCACTCCCAGCTATACAACCTTAAAGCATCGGTTGTACGCTTCGGCGATAATTCCTTTCATATTGAATCATAGTGCTTTCCTCATCAATAATACTATTAATTAATCGCGCCTCTACCCTAATTTATTCACTTTTGTTACTTATTGATTAAATTATACAGTTTATTCTATTGTTTTTCAATACCATTTTATAACTTTTTTTCTTTTTTATTCTTAAAATTCTTTATTCATAAACTTTTCAATGTCTTCAACAGATTTTATTATATCCTTAGATAAGTTTATATTACCATCCTCTGTAACTAATATATCATCCTCAATTCTAATTCCAATACACTCTTCTTCTATATAAATTCCTGGTTCTACAGTAAACACTACTCCTGGAACAAAAGTTATATTTCTATGAGGTGTTTCAATATCGTGAGTATCCATTCCAAGACTATGACCTATACTATGATAATAATATTTTCTTACATCCTTTTTATCTTCAATAAGTCCTAACTTAATACATTCTTCAGCTATTAGTTCTGTTGCTTTATCATTAATTTCTTTGTATTTAACACCTGGCTTTATTAAGCTAATAATTTCTTCATTTACTCTTAAAACTGCATTATAAACTTCTTTTTGTCTTTCTGTAAACTTACCATTAACCGGGAATGTTCTCGAAATATCTGCATTATAGCAATTATATTGTGCACCTAAATCGAAAAGAATTAAATCATCATTCTTAAGTTCAGTATTATTATCTACATAATGAAGTATTGTTGCATTTTTTCCAGCTGCCGCAATAGTTGTA
This sequence comes from Clostridium celatum, assembly GCF_021412605.1. Classification (NCBI taxonomy): domain Bacteria; kingdom Bacillati; phylum Bacillota; class Clostridia; order Eubacteriales; family Clostridiaceae; genus Clostridium; species Clostridium celatum. Next base: position 72,110 of record NZ_JAJKGM010000009.1, on the reverse strand, counting down.
AATGCTAAATCATTTACCCCTTTAGTTTTGCAATTAAAATCAAAATATGCTTCTAACTCATATTCCTTTATTCCTGCTTTAGCCTCTTTCATTAATAATTCAATACCACTTTTAGTTATTTCAATAGCTTTTTTTATATTTTCAACTTCTTTTTCTGATTTAACTAATCTACATTCACCAATAATGCTATAAATATTATTAACTCTTACCTGAGGATATTTACTTACTACTTTTTGTGCGTATTTATGAGATATTGTATCGTCACTATTTGCACTAAGTCTATCTAAATCTAAATATAAATTTATCTCTTCCTTCATTGTTAAAAGCCTATGTATTTCATTTTCGAATTGGCTTTTAAACTTTACTTCCTCAACTTCAGCAAGTGAAATCGCCTCATCCTTACGTATACTTTTACCAACCCACTTTTCTAGTTCTTCATCAATATCTTTAATAAAAAGACATGAATTCTTAACTCCTTTTAATTTCGACATGACTAAAACATGTTCTTCTTCTTTTATTCCTGTTAAATAATAAAAATTTCTATTTGGTGTAAATGGATAGCTCTCATCTCCAGTCTTTTTAGGTGCCTTTCCTGCAAATAAAACAACTATTGAATTATCCTTTATTTTTTCTAATACATTTTCTCTGTTAATCTTATACATATTTTTATCCATAGCCCTATCTCCTCTTAAAATTTATTCTGCTGCTAATAATTTTACACTTCTTACATTTGGTAACGAATTTAATCTTGCTGCTAATTGGCTTATACTTTTTTCCATATGTGAAATATCAATAGTTACTGTAACATTTGCACATAAGTTTATTGGAATATCTTGATTTATTGTTAGTATATTACCTTTATAGAAAGCTATACAGTCCAATACTTTAGATAAGGTTCCTGATTTATGTGACATCAAAACTATTAATGTTACCTTTTTTGACTTCATTTCTTCTGCCATTGGAAAAATATCATCTTTATATTTATAATACGTACTTCTACTTATCCCTACAGTCCTAATAGCCTCACTAACATCTTTAGATTTTCCAAGCGAAATAATTTCCTTCACTTCTATTACCTTTTTAAATATCTCTGGTAATGATTTTTCATTTACAATATAAAACTTCTCCATCCCCATAATCATTCTCCATTCGATTCTTTTAGTAATATTATACAACCAAAATTTACACCTTACCAATAAAAATTTACATATTACTCTTTTAATGTAAATAGAGTTGTATTACGAATAACCGTGATGTCAAAAAATTTTATATATTACCTTGAGAAATTATTATAATTTTACTGTACCATAAAATCTTGATTAGATTTTATAGAACAAAATATTAGCTTACATATTTTATTCTATAATAGTTAAAAAGTTAATTAAAAAAGTAATGATATAACTGAAAAGAATACATATGATAAACCTTAGAATTTAATTCTTAGTGAAATCATATCAATTTTGGGAATGTCACATCATCACTTTTTCGTTTAACTTTAAAGTATCATTATTTTTACCATTAGGATTGCCATAATTATTGCTGTCATATCTGCCATTACTGCTGCCCATACTGTATGCCTCGTTTTTTTAATTTTAACTGCACCAAAGTATACTGTTACAGTATAAAATATTGTTTCCGTTGTTCCCATTATTACAGATGAAATTAATCCTATTGCTGTATCTGGCCCATAATTTTTTAATATATCTGTAAATATCCCCATAGCTCCACTACCAGAAAGTGGTTTTATTAAAACTAAAGGAACAACTTCTTTAGGTAGGTCTATCAATTTACAAATAGGTGAAATTGCATTGTTTAACATATCTAAAAGCTTAGCCTCTCTAAAAATATGCACAGCTATAATCATAGCTAAAAGATACGGAAAAATATTAACACATACTTTTAATCCATCTTTTGCTCCTTCTATAAACCAATCATATACTTTTCTACCTTTTATCATTCCATAAGTAATAATAATTAAAACAATTATAGGAATAATACTTTTGGTCAAATATGCAAACATTTCCTTTCCTCCTAAAAATATCTTTGAAGTATTTTACAACATATTACTCCTACTATTGCCGCTACACCAGTTGAAATTATAGCAGGAAGAATTATAATTCCTGGATTTGTAGATCCTGCTGCTGCTCTTATTGATATAACCGTTGAAGGAACTAACTGTATACATGCCGCATTTAAAACTAAAAATAATGCCATATCATTTGATGCTCTACCTTTTTCATTATTTAATCTATCCATTTCCTCCATTGCCTTAATTCCAAAAGGAGTTGCAGCATTTCCAAGTCCCATCATATTAGCTGTAATATTCATAACAATCGATCCTAATGCCTTTTCATCTTTAGCAGCTTCCTTAAAGATTAGTTTTAATATCGGTTTCATTAATTTTGCTAATTTTTCTGTAAATCCGCTTTTTTCAGCTACCTTCATCACTCCACACCAAAAGCACATAAGTCCAACAAGACTAATTATAAAAGTAACAGTTGAATCAATAGATGTAAGTATGGATTGAGAAATCGCCTCTCCATTTCCAGTAAAAATACCAACTACTAGTCCTAAAAACACCATTATAAACCATATGTAATTAATCATATAATCTCTCCCCACTATTTTTTTACTTTACAATATATGCCTTGCAACACGTATTTATTAGTGTTACCATAAATATAGTACTATTTAGTTTTTACTACCTATGTGAAGGGAGACTCACCAATGAAAGAATCAAACTTAAAGTTAGCACAAAAAGATATTGATGAAGCATTAAAAGCTGTAGAAGATATGGAAAACTGTATCAATGATGGTAGCCATGAAAATTACATATTAAAAGAAAAGTTTATGACTTTATCTGAAAAAGTTCAAAAATTAGAGAACTTACTTAAAACAGAAGGAATACTATAAAATGTATACAAAAAAGAGGATAGTTAACTATCCTCTTATTTTTTAATTTTTACCAATCTAGCAATCATTCACTCTATTTGATAACCTTAACAAACTTACTTACCCTAATTCTCAAATTCCCAAATTCCCAATATATTACCTATACCTAATTGAATGTGTACCCATTTCTAAACAATCGCCACTGGTAAACGTTATCAAATCATAATGCCATTATATCATATTTTTTCTATTATTTCAAACTTTTTTGCATAAAATAAAAAAACAGCTAATTAGCTGTTTTCTTATTTACAACTTTCTCTTTGTATTAGCTTATAATCTAATACATATTGATCCTGTTCTAAAGGTTTATTATTTAACATTTTAATAAGCATTCTCATAGCTACTGATCCCATGTCATAGCTAGGTTGCTTTACTGTTGTTAACTTAGGATAAAAATATGATGCAACTACATTGTCATTAAATCCAATTACACTAACATCAGTTGGTACATTAATATTGTTTTCTCTTAACGCATTTATAACCCCAATGGCAATTTCATCACTTGCACATACTACACCATCAAATTTCTTACCACTAGCTAAGAATTTTTCTACTGCATTATATCCACTCTTTGCTTTTAAATCCTTTAAAAATACTAAATCTTCATCTATAGAAATATTATTTTCACTTAATGCCTTTTCATATCCTACATGTCTATCTCCCCATGCATTTACAGAGTTTTTATTAACTCCAACAAAAGCGATATTTTTTAATCCTTTATCAATTAAAGTCTTAGTAGAATCATATGTAGCTTTAACATTATCTATTATTACACTTGGTAATCTTCCTTCTTTGTCTTTAGATTCTGCTAAAACTGTTTTTAAATCTAATTCATTTATTATATCAAATGTCTCATCTTCTAATGAAGAGCTCATATATATAACACCATCAACCATTTTTTCTTTAAGAACTCTTAAATAATCTTTTTCTTTCTCATAATCAAAGTCAGAATTACATAATATTACATTATAATCATATATATTTGCAACATCTTCTGCACCTCTAACTATTTCTGGATAAAATCCACTTGAAATATCAGGAACTAAAATTCCTACTGTTTTAGTTCTTTGCGTTTTTAAACTTCTAGCCACAATATTCGGTCTATATCCAAGTTTTTTTATTGCATCTAATACCTTTTTCTTAGTATCTTCATTAACAACATCTATATCATTTAGAACTCTAGACACAGTAGCTATTGAAACGCCAGCTTCCCTAGCAACATCCTTTATAGAAGTAGCCATATCAACATCACTCCATTTTCTATTTTAATTATTAATTATACCTTTTTTTCCTATTTAATACAATAATTTTAATCATTTTTTGCATTTATAGATTAAGCACGTATACTTATATTACTATTCTTTGAAAAAAGGATAGGAATTATTACTTAATCCCTACCCTTTATTAACAAATCTATTAGTTATTTAACAACTTCTACAGTCATATTTAGCTTTTCGCCATTTATAACTGTTTCAGTGTAATCAACTTCTCCATTGTAAACTATTTCTTGGGTTAAGGTTTCTCTCTTAATAACATCTGCAAACTTTTTAATTACTTCTAATAGCATTTCATTGTCTGCTACATATAAATTAATTTTATCTGCTACCTCAAACCCTTTATCTTTTCTCATATTTTGAATCTTAGAAACTATTTCTCTTACATGACCTTCTTCTCTAAGTTCTTCTGAAACATGAGTATCTAAAACAACACCAATTGAACCTTCACCAGCAAACGCATAACCCTCTAGCCCTTGCATAGTAACTAATAAGTTTTCCTTATTTAATTCAATTTCAGTTCCATCAACATTAATAACTACTACTCCACCATTTTGAATAGTTTGAGCCAATTCCATTTGGTTTCTTGCAGCTATTTCTTTTCTTATTCCTGGTATTAACTTACCATAAGCTCTTCCTAGTACTGGTAGGTTAGGCTTAATTTCAAAGTTAACATACTTAGAAAGGTCTGCTCCAAATTCTACAGCTTTGATATTTAACTCATCAGTTATGATATCACCATAATATTCTGGAAGTGAATCTGTTGAAATAAGCATCTTAGAAAGTGGCTGTCTATTCTTAATATTAGCACCATTTCTTGCACTTCTTCCAAGTTTAACTATTGTGTAAGCTAAATCCATCTCTTTTTCTAAGTCTTTATCTATAGCTGTTTCATTAACTTCTGGCCATTTGCATAAGTGAATACTTTCTGGAGCATTTTCATCTAATCCAACTACTAAGTTTTGGTAGATGCTTTCTGTAATAAATGGTACAAATGGAGCTGATACTTTAATTAAAGTAGTTAATACTCTATATAAAGTTACATAAGCACCAATCTTATCATCTGTTAATTCTTCAGACCAGTATCTTCCTCTATTTCTTCTTACATACCAGTTTGATAACTCATCTGTAAAGTCTTCAATTGCTAAAGCAGCTTGAGTTATTTGATATGAAGCAAGCATATTGTCTACATCCTTAACTAATGAATTAAGTTTAGACATTACCCACTTATCCATTACGTTATCTGATACAAAATCAGTATATTGTAATGGGTTGAATTTATCTAATTCAGCATATAATACGTAGAATGAATAAACATTCCATAAAGTTCCCATAAACTTTCTTCCAGCTTCACCAACATCATCTATTGAGAATCTAGTAGGTAGCCATGGAGCACTTGCAGTATAGAAATGCCATCTTGTAGCATCTGCACCTTGTGCATCTAACACATCAAATGGATCTACAACATTTCCTTTTGATTTTGACATCTTTAAGCCCTTCTTATCAAGAACGTGACCTAAAACTATACAATTTTCAAATGGATTTCTATCAAATATTGCAGTTGATATTGCAAGTAAAGTATAGAACCATCCTCTTGTTTGGTCAACAGCTTCTGATATAAATTGAGCTGGATAATTTTGTTCAAATAATTCCTTATTTTCAAATGGATAGTGTAATTGTGCAAATGGCATTGAACCCGAGTCAAACCAACAGTCAATAACTTCGTTAGTTCTAGTCATTTCCTTTCCACATTTTTCACATTTTAAATGAACATTATCTATATAAGGTTTGTGTAATTCAATATCCTCTGGAACGTTAATTCCCTTTTCCTTTAATTCTGCAATGCTTCCGATACATTCTTTATGTCCGCATTCACATCCCCAAATTGGAAGTGGGGTTCCCCAGTATCTATCTCTTGAAATACCCCAGTCAATAACATTTTCTAAGAACTTACCAAATCTACCTGTTCTAATGTTATCTGGATACCAGTTAATCTTATTATTGTTTTCTAAAAGCTTATCTCTTAATGTTGTCATTGCAACAAACCAGCTTTCCTTTGGATAGTAAAGAAGTGGTGTGTCACATCTCCAACAATGTGGATATGAGTGTAAGTGCTTTTCTGATTTAAATAACTTATTATTTTCTTCAAGCCACTTACAAATGCTTTCATCACATTTCTTAACAAACTTACCTGCCCATGGAGTAACTTCTTCTACAAATCTACCTTCTCTATCAACTAAGTTGATGAAAGTAATTCCATTAGCCTTAGCTACTAAGCTATCATCCTCACCATAAGCTGGAGCTATATGAACTACACCAGTACCATCTGATAAAGTTACATAATCACCATGGATTACTTCAAAAGCTTTTCCTTCAACTTTACCAAAAGGCATTAATTGTTCATATTTAGTTCCTAAAAGTTCTGTTCCTGGGAATTCTCTAACTACTTCATAGTCTTCCCCTAAAACTTTAGCTGCTAAATCCTTAGCTAATATTAATATTTCTTCTCCAACCTTTGCTTCTATATATGTATAAGCTTTATTTATACATAAAGCTAAGTTTGAAGGTAATGTCCAAGGAGTTGTTGTCCAAGCTAATATATACTTGTTTTCCTCTCCAGTAACTTTAAATTTAGCAATACATGTTAAGTCCTTAACATCTTTATATCCTTGTGCAACTTCATGAGATGATAATGCAGTACCACATCTTGGACAGTATGGCATTACTTTGTGTCCTTCATATAAAAGACCTTTATCCCACATTTGTTTTAATGCCCACCAAACTGATTCTATATATGGATTATGATAAGTTACATATGGATTTTCCATATCAACCCAATATCCAATTTGGTTAGTCATTTTTTCCCACATACTTACATAAGTAAATACGCTTTCTTTACATTCTTTAACGAACTTTTCTACTCCGTATTCTTCGATTTGCTCTTTACCTGAAATACCAAGTTTCTTTTCGATTTCAAGTTCAACAGGAAGTCCGTGAGTATCCCATCCAGCTTTTCTTATTACTTTATATCCCTTCATAACTTTATATCTTGGGATAATATCTTTCATAACTCTTGTTAGTACGTGTCCAACGTGTGGTTTACCATTTGCAGTTGGAGGTCCATCATAAAAAGTGAAATATTCACCATCTTGATTCATATCAAAATTCTTTTTAATAACATTTCTTGCAGTCCAAAGGTTTGCTATTTCTTTTTCAAGACCAACAAAACCATTTGGCAATTCTACTTTTTTGTACATAAGAATTCTCCTTTCTCTACAGATATCAACTATTAAAATTATTCTCTTAAAGACATATTTTAATCCTTTGTTTTTAAAAATAAAAAAACTTCATCCCAAAAGGACGAAGTGAATTCGCTATACCACCTAAGGTTAATAAACTCATAACTATACTATGAGCCAAATTTCAGATACTTTCATATCCTATCCCTTAACGCGGGCTAACGTGACAGCTTAATTGCATAGCTTTCAGCCTCCAACTCCTAGGTGATTTTCCTTAAATAATCTTATGATTTCACACCAACCAATCACTCTCTTAAAAAATTAATAAAAGTACTTTTCCTAATCATAGTCTTTAATGAATTTATTATATATTATGCATTATTCCTTGTCAATTGCGCCCAAAAGTATTATTTATAAATTTCTTCTAAACTTCTTTTTATAAATATTAAACAATAATAATTATTATTTGATATTAATTTAATTTTATTGTTGACTTTTTTACTCTGATATGATTTAATAAATATCGTTGAAACACTTAATTGTTATTATATAATTTGAATTAATTTTAATAACTCATTAATTTCTTTGTATTTTTAAAATACTACCCAAAATCCCATTTCCCTATAAATTTAACGATTCAAACTACTTACATTTTGTAAGTAGTTTTTTGTGCTAAAAAATAAAGATGAATCAGTAGTTTTGGGTTACTGATTCATCTTCAGTAGCTTAGCTTCAAACTTCATCCACCTTGCTACAATAATAGTATGTGTAATTTATTTTTTTATATACACTAAATTAAATTTTATTTTTGAATTATATACTTTATTCTATAAAATAATAATTTCTTTTCATCTCTATAATACTAATTCCTAATTCGTGACATTATAAACTCATCTTCATATTTTCCATTTCTAATAGCTGCGCACCTTTTTGTTCCTTCAACTTCAAATCCAAAGCTCTTATATAACTTTATAGCTCTATCATTGTCTACAAATACTCCAAGTTCTATTCTCTTTAACATAAGCCAATTATCAGCTAAGTCAATTATAGTTTTCATTAATTTTTTTCCTATCCCCATTCCTTGATAATCTTTATGAACCATAATCCCCAAACTTGCACAATGCCTAACTCTAGGATTTACAGATACATTTAATCCTATGGTACCTATTATTACTTTCTTTCCATTTTCATTAATTTCAGCAACATATTGATAATCATTAGGTCCTAAGCTTTCTATAAATGCTTTACTTCTAGCTATCCTTTCACTAGTTATACCTAATATATTTTCTCGTACTCCATCCATTACCCTTATTGCATTGATCCCTTCTGCATCTTCAGTTCTTATTGCTCTTATATTTATCTCCATAATTTTGCCCCCAACACTTTAATTTTTTATTATCAAATTTACTTAAATAATCTTTACAATTTTTATATAATAATTTTCATAGAATTAAATTTCTCTATTAATATTAATTTTTCCTTCCTAGTAAGTTGCTTAATTACGTACTCTCTTCTCATTGCTTCAATTTTATCTTCAAACTCTTCAAAATAAACAAGTTCTATAGGCAATCTAGCTTTAGTATATTTTGCTCCCTTACCAGAAGCATGTACTTTTAATCTTTTCTCTAAATTGTTTGTCCATCCAGTATATAAACTATTATCATTACATCTTAATATATAAACATAATTCATTTAAAAACCTCTTAAATTAACTTATTAATTTCCACATATTTATAATTATATCGTATGGTAAACTATATTTTCTATTATTATTGTCAATACTGAATAATAAAGTACAATAGTTATGTTATAATCTTATGAGAATTAATAAAAAAGGAGCAATTAATATATGGCATGTAAATTTTTCTTACACCAAGGTAAAAATAAAAAAGCAGAAAATGGGCGTCCTTGGATATACATAGATGAAATAAATGAATATGATGGTGACTATGAAAATGGTGATATCGTTGAAGTTTATAATCACAAGAACTACTTTATCGGTAAAGGTTATATAAACGATAGAAGCAAAATAACTATAAGAATAATGACTAGAGACATAAATGAAGAAATTGATTATGAATTCTTTAAAAGAAGATTTGCTGCTGCTTGGGATTATAGAAAAACCGTAATTGATACATCTTCTTGCAGATTTATATTTGGAGAAGCAGACTTTTTACCAGGTCTTACAGTAGATAAATTTGAAGATTACTATGTAATTCAAATTTCAACTTTAGGTATGGATAAATACAGAGATATAATTGTTAAGATTTTAGTAGAAGAATATGGTGCTAAAGGTGTTTATGAAAGAAGTGATATAAAAACTAGAGAAATAGAAGGTTTAGAACAAACTAAAGGCTTCTTAACTGAACCATTTAATACTGATGTTGAAATTATTGAAAATGGTGTTAAGTATATAGTAGATTTAGAAAATGGTCAAAAAACTGGTTTCTTCCTAGATCAAAAAGAAAATAGAGCTGCAATGCATAGAATTTGTAAAGGTAGAGATGTTTTAGACTGTTTTACTCATACTGGATCTTTTGCTTTAAACGCTGGTATTGCTGGTGCTAAATCAGTTCTTGGAATTGATGTTTCTCAACATGCTGTTGATTGTGCAACTAGAAATGCTGAATTAAATAACTTACAAGATACAGTTAAATTTGAGTGCCACAATGCATTTGATGTTCTTGGAGATTGGTCAAGAGAAGGTAGACAATATGATGTTGTTATATTAGATCCACCAGCTTTCACTAAATCAAGAAATACAGTTAATGCTGCAATTAGAGGTTATAAAGAAATAAACCTTAGAGGATTAAAAATGGTTAAACCAGGTGGATATTTTGCAACTTGCTCTTGTTCACATTATATGAGTGAAGAACAATTAAAGAAAACTGTTCTTGAAGCTGCACATGATGCTAGAAGAACTTTAAGACAAATTGAGGTTAGAACTCAAAGTTCCGATCATCCAATTCTTTGGAATTCAGATGAATCATACTACTTAAAATTCTTTATCTTCCAAGTAGTTTAAAAATCGCAATTAATTAAAAGGTAGCAAATTAACTTGCTACCTTTTTAGTTTATATTATTTCTAATCAATAAACTTTTCTTCATAATTTAAGTTATTATATAATTCATTTAGTTCACTAATTTCTTTTTCTACCGTTCTATAATAAATACCATCTACACCCATTATATCATCATTAAAACTATAAATATGATCTGTTACTCCATGTATCTTTATAGAGTATTGTACTGAATTTATGTTTTCATTTATAACTTCATAAATAGGCATTGTATTTATGAAATTTACTATATTATTTATATCTTCTTTTTTAGTAACTTCCTTGTATTTAGTTTGTGTTGATATAGATTCTATAGTTATATTATAAATGTCATCTGCCCTTAGCACCTGACTATCCTCTATATTATCTAAATCACTTTCTTTTAAACCATATGATTCAATATCATGAGTAACATTACTTTCATTTTCTCTTACACCAGCAGACTTCATCATAGATTCCTCACTAGCCACTGTAGTTTGTTTTTTTTCATTTTTTCCTAAATGTATTTGTTTAGATAGTCCCATTCCAGCTAAACATATGAATGCAAAACATGCGGCTGTAGTCCAAAGCTTTTTATTTTTATACCATTTATTATTTTCCTTTTTTAATTCAGAATCTAAATTTAATAATATATCTTCTACTTTTCTATCAAAGGATTGAGGCAAAACAAACTTTTCTTTTTCACATTTACTTTGTTTTTCTAAATAATCATCAAATTTATCCATAAAGCTCCTCCTTTAACATATGATATAATTTTTCCTTTGCTCTTGATAATCTAGATTTTACAGTGCCTTCTTTTATATTTAATAATTTTGCTATATCTTTATATTTCATATCCTCAAAATAAAATAATATAGTAGTCATTCTTAAATCTTCCTCTAAAGAATTAATGGCATCATATAAAGTTAAATCCTTATAAGTATCTTTAGTTTTAATATTAATAAAATTATCCTTATCTACAGTGATTTCTTTGCTTCTTTTTTTATATAATGTATTACTTTCATTTATAACTATTCTTATTAACCAAGTTTTAAAAAGCGACTCATCTTTTAATGATTTTATATTCTTATAAGCCTTTAGTATTGCTTCACTAACGGCATCTTCTACATCCTCTTCTTTACTTAATATAGATTTTGAAACTCTATACATAGCTATTTTATTTATTCTAATTAGGTTACAAAAAGCTTCCTTATTACCACCCTTTGCTCTTTTAACCTCCAGTAATAACTCATCCTTACTCTGTTTTTTTATTGAAGCCTCCAATTAATTCGCTCCTTTCGTCTATTAGACTAGCTCTCATCCCATTTTGTTCCATAACATAATTATAAATAAAAAAAGAGCTAATGCAAAATCAAATTGCAATGCTCTTTATTTTATTTAACCTCTTTATCTTTAACTATTTAAAGTCTTTTCCTTGCCAAATATCATTCTCTACCAAGGCTCTATCTATATCATTTAAAACTTCCCACTTTTTTAAGCTCCACATTGGACCAATTAAACTTGCTCTAGGTGCATCTCCTGTTAATCTATGAACTACCATTTCCTCTGGAATCATGGCAACACCTTTACAAATTAAGTCTATATAATCTTCTTTGCTTAATAGCTCAAACTCTTCTCTTTCATATTGCTCTGCCATCTTTGTATTTTTCATTAAGTGTAACAAATGAAACTTAATACCTTGAGCTCCTGAATGTGCTACATAATTTATAGTTTTAAGCATATCTTCCTTGCTTTCTCCTGGTAACCCAAAGATAGTATGTACTACAACTTCAATTCCTCTTTCTTGAAGTTTTTTTATACTCCTATCAAATACTTCGAAGTCATAGCCTCTATTAAAGTTATTAGCTGTTTCGTCATTGATTGTTTGTAATCCTAATTCCACCCATAAATATGTCTTCTTATTTAATTCTTCAAGAAAATCTAAAACATCATCATCTAAACAATCTGGTCTTGTTGCTATAGATAATGCTACTACATTTTCTTGTGCTAAAGCTTCTTCATATTTTCTTTTCAATTCTTCAACTGGAGCATATGTATTAGTATAAGCTTGAAAATATGCAATATACTTTCCGTCCTTCCACTTTTTCTCCATCATCTTTTTTCTATCTTCAAACTGTTCAGTTATTGATAAAATTCTACTTCCTGCATAATCTCCTGAACCTCTTGCACTACAAAATGTACATCCACCTTTTGCTACTCTTCCATCTCTATTTGGGCAAGTAAATCCACCATCTAATGATATTTTATATATTTTTTCATTAAATTTATTTCTTAGGAAATAATTTAAGCTATGATATCTTTTTCCATTCCACTCTTTAGACATTTTCTATTTTCACCTACTCTTTATCTTAAAATATAAAATAGAGGTCTGTATATTACATACAAGCCTCTTTTATTAATTTACTCTATTATAAATTAGTTATTTCACAATTACAATTTAGTTATTTCTAAACTTTTTATATTAATATCATATACTCCTGTTAAATTATCCTTACTATTATCATTCTTATAAACGGTAAAATTAAGGTTTTCATCTTCAAAATAGTTTGCCTTAACATTATATACTTCTTTAGAGAATTTACCATCTAAATTACTCTCTATAAGTTCTCCGTCTTCAGTTTTATAAATATTAAGTCTATTTATACCTGCTTCGTTTTTATAGTTTACAGCTAAATTATCATCTTCTTTTGAAAATATAAAATCCTCTATTTTACAATTATTCAACAAATCAACTGATACTACTTTTCTTGATACTGGCTTCTCCATAATATCTTCTATTTCTGCTAATGAAGCACTTTCTGAAGGAGTACCTGGTGAAATTTCATCTGTTCCACTCTCCATTAAAGTATCATCTATATATACCACACAAATATATGCATCTTTTTCATTAATTGTTGAAATAGCGACCTTTTGACCTGTAAAGCCTAAAACAACCTTACCAAAGTTATCATTAGGTACCTTTTCTTTATAAAGCATTACTTTATTATTTCTCAAATAAGTATCTTTAGGAATATTATTTAAGCTAATAACTAAACTACTTTTCCCTCCCTTTTCACCAATTATTCTAAGCGCCTTATTTTTTGTATATAATTCTCTTTTAGATGTTGCTTTTACACTACTTATTGTATATTTATCACCAGCCCTATTTACCCTTATAATATAATTCTCTAAATCACTCTTAGGTTCAACATTAGAATCTCTTATTACATTAAAGATAAAGTATGAAAAATCATTTCCTGAAATTGTTTCATCTAATTGAAATGAAGCTAATTTTGAAACTCCTTCTGATAAATTAACATTATTGCTAATAAGTTCATTATCACATAATTCATTAGCACTAGTAATATCACCTTTACTTATATTTAGTAAATACTCTTTTGCTAATGTTCTCCCCTTTAAAACATCAAATAAATCTAACATTGCTTCTTCATTTTTTTCCATTTTGGTACAACTAATTAATATACTTGTAGTTAAAATCAACATAATGCTAATTATCTTTTTTAAACCCATCATATTATCTCCTTATAACTTATATCATTATAAACAATACTTAAATTTATTTTTCCTAATTAAATTTAGCTTATTCATAAATAAAGAATAATTGTACTGTAACTTTTATATATTGATATTAGAAATATAATGGAGGGATATGGTTGAAAAAAGATTTAATTAAAATTTTTGAAATTGCCGCTGTATTCATTGGCACTATTGTAGGAGCTGGTCTTGCATCCGGTAAAGAGATAACTGAATTTTTTACATCATTTGGGCCAATTAGCTTCTTTGGAATATTATTTTGTGGCGCATTTTATATTTTAATGGGCACTATATTATCTAAAATAAGTATAAGATATGAACTTAATTCTTATAGCGATGTTTTGAAAATAATAAGTCCAAATTTATTAGGTAAAATAACAGGTGTTATTACTACATTTTATTTAATATCTAGTGCTTCAATAATACTTGCAGGTAGTGGAGCATTACTAAATCAATTTTTTGGAATACCTAAAATACTTGGTTCTTTAATTATGTTAGGAATTGCTTGCATATTTTTATTAAGAGGAACTAATGGACTAATAGAAGTAAACTCATTTATTGTTCCATCATTACTTTTTACAATTACATTAATTACTTTACTATATCTTTTATTTTGTAAAGATATAGTTTCTTTAGAATACATAGCTAAATTTACGCCACCTAAAACTGGAATAGCTGTGTCTACAATACTTTATGCTGGATATAATGTACTTTGCTGCTCTGGTGTATTAGTTCCTTTAAGCAACGAAACTAAAAACTCAAAAAATGTTATTTATGGTGTTGCAATTGGAGCCTTAGGTCTTACATTACTATCAAGTGCTATAAATTTATTACTACTAGTAAATCAACCCTATATATTTGAACTTGAAATACCATTACTTTTAGTTTCTCAAAGATTTGGAACTGTAATTCAAGCTATGCTTTTAGTTATTATTTGGCTTGAAATGTTCTCTACTGAAGTTTCAGATGTATATTCTATAAGCAAAACCCTTGAACAATCATTTAATATAAAATTTAAAAATGGTATTTTTATAGTTCTTGCTATTGCACTACCAATATCTCAAATTGGTTTCTCAAATTTAATTTCAACACTCTATCCACTATTTGGAGTGCTTAGCTTAATATTTATATCTCAATGTATTTATTTTTACTTCAAACATAAAAGTGAATTTAATTAAAATTAAAAATGATGATATAACAAAAATAAATTAAAATGCTATATCATCATTTTTTAAGTTAGATTTATCATATTATTAGTCGTCAAAGTAATTAATTCGGGGTATATCTTTAGATTTTAAAAGATCAAATGAAACTGGTGGTGTAAATATTCTTTGTGTCTTAGCACAACCTCTTAATTCTGCTATCCTTGTTACACCAACATAAATATCTGATATTTTATACCAAGTAGCATAATCTACAACACCTGTTTGAGGTAAATTAAATACTCCTTGGAACACCTTAACAGCTTCTTGAGTTTTTTCTCCATATACTCCATCTAAAGCTGATTTAGGTATTAGTGGATAATTTTGTGCTATTCTATTTAATTGTTCTTGGATTACTTTAACTTCATCTCCACTAGACCCTAAAGTCAAATCATAACCTGGATAAGAACTTGGACTTCCTTCGACAACTTCAGCTGTAACAAGCTCAATATCACTACCATAAAAAGCCGTTAGTATTTCATATGGTGTTTTTCCCTCATCACCCATATACTTACTTCCCCATTGGGTCATCCATCCTGGGCATTGAACGTTTTTCCCGTCACAATATTGTGTTAATAACGGTTGTTTTCTACCGACCCTTCGTACATAAGTAGAAAATATATCATCTACAATTACACTTATACTTTCATATAAATTTCTTCCATAATTAAATGCATGGTCATAAGCTGTTGAATTAGTTATATCAAAGTTCTTTCCTTTTCCCCTATACCACTCCGTATAAATTCTATTTAGTGTAAATGATATAATTGCATATACATTACTCCTAATAGTATTTTCGGACCATGTTGAGTATATCTCGCATGAAGCTACATTTTTAATATAATCTTTATAAGGTACTGTGTAATTTGGTGCTGATGTATTATTAGGTCCTCCTGCATGAACTACAATAAATTCAGGAACAACAGGCTTTGGCAAAACAACTCCACTAGTAGGTGCTGGTAATGGTTTATCAACCTCTTCTGGAATTTTTGCTGGATAATTTCCATTCAATGTATTAGGTTGAATATTTATTACATCCGCTCTGCTACCAATATTTCTCATCTCTTTAATTAAATTGCATTGTTGAATTGCTATTTCATCAGGAAATATCTGTATACCATTAACTACTAATGATTGAAAGCCTTCTCTCTCAATTTTTAAATCATAAAGACTATATGGTATATTTCCTGTTGGTTGTTCTGAATATGCTAATGGCGGTGCTGATAGTTCTATTACTTGTGATTCTCCAGAAGAATTAGTTGTAAGCTCTATCTCTTTATTTCCACCTGTTGATCCTTGAGAAGATACTAATGTAGCCTTTATTCCATCTATGGGAATATACGTATCTCCAACAAAACATTGCAACTTTAAGCCACCCTTTTCTGCCATATATTACTCCTATATAAATTAATTCATTATATTAATATGCTTTTTAATTATATTTAGTGATTATTATAAATCTTTAGGCTTTCTAATAAACAAATTATTAACCTTATATTCTTCATATTCATCTGATCTAGGTGAATATGTTTCTCTTATTCTATCAAATATGCCTTGTAAATCAAACATACCATATCCCCAATCTCTATTAGGATAAACATCACCTGGTCTTCCTTTAGCACCACTTATAATATAAGATTTTATCTGTGATGAATATATATCTGGATAGTTTCCATCACTAACTGCCCATTGTAGAATAAGCGCACAACATCCTGCAACAACAGCTCCTGCAACTGAAGAACCACTCATTAATGAAGTATTTCCTCCTGGATTAGTAACTAAAGCCTTAACTCCGCCTGCTGCTATATCTGGCTTTATTTCTCCATTTCTTGTATAGCCTCTACCTGATTCTGATACAACTGCGTTATTATCTTGATTATAATATGCCACTGAAATTGCTCCCCTTGATGTGCTTGGTAATGTAAGAGTTGTATAT
Organism: Clostridium celatum; assembly: GCF_021412605.1. Taxonomy (NCBI): domain Bacteria; kingdom Bacillati; phylum Bacillota; class Clostridia; order Eubacteriales; family Clostridiaceae; genus Clostridium; species Clostridium celatum. Next base: position 54,914 of record NZ_JAJKGM010000009.1, on the reverse strand, counting down.
TCAACAGGATTTAAAAATTTAGTTTCATCATCTAAAAGCTCCCTTTGTGGTATCCAAGCACTATACTTACCTTCCACTATATATTGCCCTGTTAATCTAAACTTCCAAATTCCTGCTCTTAATTTATATGCTCTTATAAAAATAAGTGAATCTCCTGTTGTCAATTCTGGAGAAGTAAAATTCACTATCATTTCAGTTCCTTCATATAAAAATTTAATTCTTTCATTGTTTGTATTTTTAGATTCAAGGTTATCTATTACCTCTCCTGCAGGTGATATAATGGACAGTTTAACTCTATCTGGCTTACCTATCCATATTTCTATCGGTAGATTTTTTTGTTTTTCACCAACTCTTATCTCTATCTCCTCTATATCACCAACTTTTTCTATTTTTCCTTCAGTATGAGTATCTGTATTTCCCTCATTACCTACAGGTACAATAATTACAGTTCCTGCTTGACTTGAAAAATTTTCTATAGATGATTCAATAATTCCATTTCCTGTATGAGACCCCATACTACTTCCAAGTGGTATAAATACTACCACCGGTTTCTTTAACATTCTAGCAGTAGAAATCGCATATCTTAGCCCTAATAATACACTCCACGGACTATATGAAGGTACATCTGTTTTATCAATAAGTGCTAAATCAAGTTCTACCTTAGTTGCTCTAGCCAATTTAACAATAATAAATTGACAATCAGGAGCAGCTCCTTTTAACTCTGGATTTATTCCTCTTCCCCCTATAATTCCACTTAATTTAGTTCCATGACCTATATCATCCTTAGATTGAACTATACTATATGGGTCTCCACCTGAAGTTTGTAAATTTATTGCTTGATTTATTTGTTCTTCAGTATATTCAATTCCGTATTTTAATCCATTTACTTCTTTATCACCTTGTATAGTTTGATCCCATATTCTTAAGATTCTTGTAGTATCATCTTCTTTTTGAAACTCTTTATTAAGATAATCTATTCCAGTATCTATTACAGCTACTAACACATCTTTTCCATTAAGTCTTAAATACGGATTATTGTTAAATGTAGGAGCACCACTAGCTTCTACTGGAGAAAGTTCATTCAATGTTAATATAGTTGAAACTTCAATATTAACTACTCTTACAACAAATTTAGTTATTTCATTAATAATATTAGCCGGTGCAATTATTATTGCAAAATTTGTTGATATCATTACACCTGCAACTCCAGGTATTTTTAATATATTTTCTAGGGCTTCTTCACCTGGTACCTCTACCAAAATAAATATTTTATCTTTACTATCTGTAGTATAATCAACACCAATTCCAGACACTTCACTAACATTTTTGCTTTCCTGTCTATCTTTAATGTAAAAATTCCTAAATCCTAACCCTAATGTTTGAGAAACTAAATTAATACTATTTCTTAAACAAAGTTCTCCATATCCCCATGCTGGATCCGGATATTGTATATCACGTCTTCCTTTTTTTGCTCCTATAATCAAAAAATATTTTAACCGTTCTCCATATAAGTATGGATCATTTCCCTTAACTATACCCCATTGCATCATAAGTGCAGAAGCTCCAGTAACTTGTGGTGCTGCCATAGACGTACCTGTTTTTTTATCAAATCCTCTATTAGGTATAGTTGAGTAAATTCCTTCTCCTGGCGCAACTATATCTGGTTTTATATATTGTCCATTATATATTTCTCCTCTACCACTAAATGGTGAAATAATATTAACCAAATAATTATAACTACCAACAGATATTATATTTCTAACTGTAGCTGGAATTCCTATCGTATTATAAACAACTGGGTTTAAAAACTTAGTATTAATATTTAAACCTTCGGAAATAGGTAACCACATGTCAAAATTCCCATCATATTCATTCAATTTTTTTAGAGTTATCTTCCATTGACCTGATGATACAAACTCATTAACACCAGTTAACACAATTCCAATTTCACCACTTACATCAAAAGGTTTAGGACCCGTTAAATATATAGAATACCTTGTATTTCCTATAGTTCCTTCATTAAATCCCTGCTGTAATATTATTTCTCCAGTACTAAATCCACATGGACAAAGTAATTCTATACTTACTTCTGGTAATATTGATTTGTATAAATTTATTACAACTATAGATTCATCTGATGAAATATTAAAATATACTTCATTTATTCCTTCTAATGTTCCTCCAACATGATGTGCAGCTTCACCTTCATTACCTGCTGCAATAACTATAGATACCCTCTCTGTAGCAGATACTGTAGATATATATTGTTCAAGTAAACTACTTCCATTATGTGCTCCATCATTAGTACTTAAACTCATATTTATTGCTAAAGGCATATTTAGCTCTTTTCCTTTATCAATAAGAAACTTTATTCCTTTCATTATTTGAGTACTCAATGCAAATCTACTTCTAGCAACTTTAACCATTGCTATTGAACTTTCAGGAGCTACTCCATAATATTTAGAATCTATGTTTCCTCCAGCGCAAGCTATTCCTGCAACGTGTGTTCCATGTCCAGTAACATCAGTAGAATCAACTATTGAATACGGATTAGATGATTTAAGTGCTTCATTAATTTGAGATTTATTATATACTTTTCCGCCTTCATCTAAATCATATATATATTCTATTCTAGTTGTTCCATCAGCATTTCTAAATGCAGGATGAGTATAATCTATTCCTGTATCAATAAATCCAACTAAAACACCTTTGCCCTTCAGCTCACCTGAATTTATTTGAGTTATACAAGAGGCCCTGTTACTTTCATAATCATTAGTATATAAACTTTTTGGCAATTCAATATATTGAATTTGAGGACTAGTTGCTAAATTAACAATATTTTCTACAGGAATCAAAACTATTCCATACCCATATCCTAAATCTGTATATTTTCCTCCTAAACTATCTACAAGTTGAGAAATCTCACTTGGAGAACTACCTGAAATTATACTTACTTCAATTTCAGTATCACTGTTACTAGCTAAAAAATTGTTTGATATACTAAACTTTGCTAATATTGATTTCGGTATATTTTTTAATAACCCCAAACCAACTTTATTATTTTCTATATTTATCACCTCATGATAATTCCTATTATCAATATATGTATAACTCTTTATATTTGAACTAATCACAGTAAAAAAGTATACCTACTAACTATTTCATTAATAATCTAAAACTAAATTAATATAATTTAATTAGCACTAACTACAAAAGTTATCCACAGTTTTGATGATTTTATCCACATTGTCCCCAACGTACTATTTATATTTATTCAATTAAATAGATTTTAAATATTTACATAATAAAAAAGTGCCTATTGGCACTTTTTCTATAATCTTATTTCAATTCTCTCTAATTTTGCAATAACTGAAATTTCTCTACTTTCAACAGTTTCAGTCATTAGGCTTCCCCCGTTACTTACTAACAGTAGCTTAGAATTTCCAAGGCTTTTTATTTGTCTTATCTTTCTCTTTCCTTTATAGTCCACTAAAAATATACCATTATTGCTTATTTCCTTAACTAAATGAGAAAATGCTAAATCACCTTCCATTATTCTAAAACCAGACATTTCGTTATCTTGAATTTCTAAATACATTACTTTATCTTGTGGAAAACCTTCCACTTTATTTGAATGAATAGGTAATTCTATTTTCCCTTTAACATTTTTTAAATTATAATCATAAATTGGTACATTTTTAAGTACCGAAGAAAAAGCATTATCCCAAACTTCTTCTGTTTGAATCTTTTCTGGTTTCTTATTAATTGCTACATAGTTTTTTCTTTCTTCCATTAAGGCTTCATCTGTTACTACCATACTAACATCATTTAAATCAGCATTTAAAACTTTTGCTGCCTTGTCTATAAATGATTCTTGTACTATTCTTCTTCCAGTTTCAACTTCATTAATAAACTTTTCTGCAACGCCTAGCTTTTTTGCTAAAGCTTTTTGTGTCATACCTGATTTTTCTCTTGCCTCTTTAATCTTTAATCCAACTCTACTCATTTCTCTATTCCTTTCTATTCTTTAAATACCATTCTCTTTCTTCTATAAGATGCTTTATTAAATAATTAAATTTCCAATTAATAGACGTTGGAGTTACCATTGCTAAAACACCTTTTTTAACAATACTTCTAGTTTCTCTTATAACATCGCTCATTTCAAATTCTAAAAAATTATTATATATTATAGCTTTTTCTTTAATTGGATTTCCATTTATAACATTTAATCTTATTCCTGATAATATATCATTTAGTGTCATTTCACACATTTCTGGAGTTACTTCTATTACTTTAAACTTTAGTTCTCTTAACTTTTCTAACTCTAAATCAGACAATCCATAAGCCAAAATGCACTTATTATTTTCAAGCATCACTCAATACCTCTCTTAAATATAATAAACTTTTACTTTTAAAATTTATACTTATTTTAGTTTTTCTATATCAACATCCTTTATATATTGTGAATATAGTACTTATATTATTATAAGTTAAAATAAGCAATAAATTCCATAATAATCAAAAAGTTAAGATATTAAAAATTAACTTTTATTATGAATTAACCTTTCTAAGATTCATAATATACATTAACTCTTAATTCTTAACCTTTTATCTTTAACTAAAAATTAGTCTTCTATAATTTCTGGCTCTTCTATCTTTTCTCCAAAAGTATCAACTGTTACTTTTTTCATAACTTGATCTTCATATGGCTTATCGCTATAATCAGTTTTTGTGCTAACTATCTTATCTGCAACATCTTGACCTTCTATAAGCTTACCAAATGCAGCATATTGTCCATCTAAATGTGGTGCATTTTCAACCATGATAAAGAATTGACTTCCTGCTGAATCTGGATGCATAGCTCTAGCCATTGATAAAACACCTTTTGTGTGTTTTAATTCATTCTTAAATCCATTTCTTGAGAATTCACCTTTTATGCTATATCCAGGTCCTCCAATTCCCATTCCTTCTGGGCATCCGCCTTGTATCATAAATCCAGGTATTACTCTGTGGAATATTAATCCATCATAGAATCCTCTATTTACTAAATCAACAAAATTCTTTACTGTATTTGGAGCTATTTCAGGATATAACTCAGCTTTCATTATATCTCCGTTTTCCATTTCTATAGTTACTATAGGATTTTTCATTTAAGTTACCTCACTTTCATTTTTGGTATAATTTATTATTATCATATTTACCTATAGTAATTCAACGATTTATATAAATTTTATTAAAATAATTTGGTAAATAAAAAGCTTCTAACTTAAAAATTTAGAAGCTTTTATTATATATTATTTATTTATTGAAAAGCAGTTCCTAATACTACTCTTGAGTAATCACTATAATTTGATAAATTTTTAACATCAATATGCTTAAAAATGTAATCTCTTCCAAACTTATTTATTAAATCACTGAATAAGCAGTTTAGAAAAGTAGTTGGAATTCTAGTCATGCCTTGGAAATCTAAAACTACACCTAACTCTAAGTTATTCTTAACTATCTCTCTTAGTAATATAGCATCTTCTACTGAGTACTTTTCCCCTAAGAATTCTTTTACCTTTATAATCATATCCATATCTAAACCCCCCTTATTTTTGTAATTTTCAGAAAATTCATCCTTTAATAATAATATATACTACTCTTTATTAATTGTCAACTATTTAACAATATTTATTTAAAAATAAAAAAACGCCTACTTGGCGTCTTTTTTTATTTTTATCTTTATGACAATAATTTCCAACTTAAATCTATTATCTTATCTTCTCCTAAAGAATTATATATTTCTATCTTTCCTTTAGTTGTATTAGTATTAAGTAGGTTCTTTTCAGCTAATCTTCTTTTTATTTCCCTAGCCGTTCCTTCACCACCATCAATAACTTCAACGTTTTTTCCTAATATTTTAGATATTGAATCTTTTACAAATGGATAATGTGTACATCCTAATACTACTGAACTAACATTTTCTGAAGAATAATCACTTAATTTTTCCTTTAAATAATATTCTAATTCTATTCCATCCAATACTCCACTTTCTATAAATTCCATAAGTCCCGCACATGGTATTGGTACTATTTCAGCTTTATCTTTATATTTATCTAGTAGTAATTTAAATTTATCTTGTTTTATTGTCATAGGTGTTGCCATTATAAGTATTTTTCCGTCTCTTCCTAATTCTACTGCTGGCTTTATAGCTGGCTCTATCCCTACTAATGGCATATCTGGGTAAACAGTTCTAAGTTCTCTTACTGCCGCACTTGTTGCTGTATTGCAAGCTACTACAAGTCCCTTTATACCTTTACTTATTAAGAATTCTACTGCTTTAAATGTTAAATCTCTAATTTCCTTTGTTGATTTTACTCCATAGGGAGCATTCTTTGAATCTCCAAAATATATGTAATTTTCATTTGGCATTATTTTTATTGCTTCCTTCATTACACTTAATCCACCAACTCCAGAATCTAAAAAACCTATTGGCTTATTATTATTATCCAAGTAATCTCACTCCAATTTATAATTTATAAACTTATTATATATCCTAATATATATTAATTTATTTAGGCATATTACTATATATAAATTATATACTATTTTTTTAACGAGAAACAACTTTTGCCTATATTTCTAACTTATTTATAAATTCACTTATCCAAATATTATCTAGCTTAATATTATAAGTACAATTATTATTATTTATATGTATAGTTAATTATTTGACATCCAAGCTGGTATTAAAACTCTTTCATTGTCTATAATAGATGAATTCATTAACTGTTCTCTTCTATTTAATTCTCTTCTAGCACTATTTCTACTTAATAATTCTTCTGCCTCATTAATATTTTTAGCTTTAAATACTATTGTCCACCCGTTTTTATCATATTTTCCAGCACACATAACATATTTATCTTCATTTTTATTTTTTCCATTCATGCTGTTATAAATAAAGCTATTTAACTCTCCAATATTTTTATAATTCATTTTTACAAATATATCTCCATTTCCTTTCATACCGCACCTCCGAACAAGCGTTCTTTATATTTTAAATATAACAGAACATTAGTTCTTAGTCAATAGCTTTTTTATCTTGTACTGGACTTTTTTCATTAATTTTGAATTATATTCTTATAACATATAATTCACTATTTTATAAGAATATATTTTTAGTATCTAATTATAAAATTTAAAAGCAAAGGATTATGTACAATTTACATAACCCTTTGCTTATTTTTATTACTCAGCTATATTAAATACCTCTAAATTCATTTTATCAATTTCTGACACCTTAACATCTGCAATTGCTCTTAATGTGTCTAGAGCTGTTATTACTCCAATATTTCTTTCAATGGCAGCTCTTCTAATTAAGAATCCATCTCTCTTAGAATCATTCCCTTTAGTTGGAGTATTAACTACTAAATCTACCTCTTTGTTTTTAACAACATCTAAAATATTTGGATTTTCTTCATTAAGTCTTCTAATTTCTTCACAATCAATTCCCTCTGCTCTTAAAAGCTTACAAGTTCCTTCTGTTGCTATAAATCTATATCCAGCCTTAGCCAAATCTTTAGCTATTGGTAAAAATTCAGCCTTATCATGCTTATTTATAGTTGCTAAAATCTTTCCTTTTTCCATTGATGGATACATTCCACCACCAACAAATCCTTTATATAAAGCTTCTTTAATATTTCTACCGACACCTAAAACTTCTCCTGTAGATTTCATTTCAGGCCCTAAAGATACTTCAACCTTTGGTAACTTTTGAGTTGAGAATACTGGAACCTTAACTGATACTAGTTCTGGTTCTGGATAAACATCTACTCCATATCCTAAATCTGCTAACTTTTCTCCAAGCATAACTTTCGTAGCTAAATCTACTATTGGAACCCCACTTACCTTACTGATATAAGGAACTGTTCTTGAAGCTCTTGGATTAACTTCTATTACATATAGATTTCCTTCAAATTCTATGAATTGAATGTTTATCATTCCCTTTATTCCTATAGCTAAAGCTAACTTTTTAGTATAATCTAAAACTTTTGCTTTTATTTCATCACTAATATTTTGACTTGGATACATTGTTACAGAGTCTCCTGAGTGAACTCCAGCTCTTTCTAAATGTTCCATTATTCCTGGTATTAAAATATTTTCTCCATCAGATATAGCATCTACTTCGATTTCTCTACCCATTAAGTATTTATCTATAAGAATTGGATTCTTTTTATCCTTCATAAATGCATTCTTTAAGTAGTAAGTTAACTCTTCCTCATCATGAGTTATTTCCATACCTTGCCCACCTAAAACATATGAAGGTCTAACAAGTACTGGGAACTTTAATCTTCTAGCTTCTTCTATACCTTCTTCTAAAGTCCAAACACCTTTACCCTTAGGTCTAGCTATATCAAATTTTTCAAGTAATTCCTCAAATTTTTCTCTATCTTCGGCCATATCAATTTGATCTGCTGTAGTTCCTAAAGTTTTAATTCCTTTTTCCTTTAAGAAGTTTGCAAGCTTAATTGCTGTTTGACCACCGAATTGAAGAATTACTCCATATGGATTTTCTTTTTCAATAATATTTAATACATCTTCTTCTGTTAATGGTTCAAAGTAAAGTTTATCTGATATATTAAAATCTGTACTTACTGTTTCAGGGTTATTATTAACTATTATAGTTTCAATTCCCATCTTTTTTAATGCCATTACACAATGAACTGATGCATAGTCAAATTCTATACCTTGACCTATTCTTATTGGTCCTGAACCTATTACTATAACTTTTTTCTTATCTGATACTTCAACTTCATCATATTGCTCATAAGTTGAGTAGTAGTATGGTGATAATGCTTCAAATTCTCCACCACAAGTATCAACCATCTTATATGCCGGTTTTATATTCCAAATACTTCTTAATCTATAAATATCATCTGGACTAACCTTTAACATATCAGCTATAGCCTTATCCGAGAATCCCTTTCTCTTAAGATTTAATAACCATTCCTTATCTAGATCATCTATTTTGCTTAACTTTAATCTAGTTTCTTCATGTACTATCCACTTAAATTTTTCTAAGAAGAATATATCTATTCCAGTAATCTTAGCAATACTTTCAATTCTGTAATCTCTTCTTATCATTTCTGTAAGAGCAAATAATCTTTCATCATCAGGTTTCATTACAGCTTCTTTTAATTCTTGTATACTCATTTCTTTAAACTTTGGATGGTCTAAAGAATATTTTCCTATTTCTAAGCTTCTAATCCCCTTTAATAATGCTGACTCTAAGTTAGCACCTATAGCCATTATTTCTCCAGTTGCCATCATCTTTGTTCCTAAAGCTCTATCAGCTGTAAAGAATTTATCGAAAGGCCATTTAGGAATCTTAACTACTACATAGTCTAATGTTGGTTCAAAACATGCATATGTTTTTTGAGTTACTGCATTTTTAATTTCATCTAATCCATATCCTAAAGCTATCTTAGCTGCAAGCTTTGCTATTGGGTATCCAGTAGCCTTTGATGCAAGAGCTGAAGATCTTGAAACTCTAGGATTAATTTCAATAACTGCATATTCAAATGAATTTGGATTTAAAGCAAATTGTACGTTACATCCACCTTCAATTCCAACTGCATTAATAATATTAATTGATGCAGTTCTAAGCATCTGATATTCTTTATCCGATAAAGTTTGAGATGGAGCTACAACTATACTGTCTCCTGTATGGATACCTACTGGATCAATATTTTCCATATTACATACAGTAATACAGTTTCCGTAAGAGTCTCTCATCACTTCGTACTCTACTTCTTTCCAACCTTTAACTGACTTTTCTAATAAAACTTGCCCTATTGTACTTAATTGTAATCCTGATGCAAGAATAGTTCTTAGTTCTTCTTCATTTTCAGCTATTCCTCCACCAGTTCCTCCTAATGTATAAGCAGGTCTTACTATAACTGGATATCCAATTTTATTTGCGAAAGCCATACCTGCTTCCATATCAGTTACTATTTCAGATGTAATAACTGGTTCATTGATTCTGTGCATCATATCTCTAAATAATTCTCTATCTTCGCCTTCTTTGATAGAAGCTATTGATGTTCCTATAACCTTAACATCATATTTTTCTAATATTCCAGCATCATGTAAATCAACTGCTAAGTTAAGTCCTGTTTGACCTCCCATACCTGCAAGTAAGCTATCTGGTCTTTCTTTTGCTATTACTTTTTCAACGAATTCTAATGTTAATGGCTCTATATAAATTTTATCTGCTACTTCTCTATCAGTCATAATAGTAGCTGGATTAGAATTAACTAATACAACTTCTATTCCTTCTTCCTTTAATGCTTGACATGCTTGAGTTCCTGAATAATCAAATTCTGCCGCCTGTCCTATAACTATTGGTCCTGATCCTATAACTAAAACTTTTTTAATATCTTTATTTAATGGCATTTTCTAAACCCTCCTATAGTGCATATTCCATAAATCTGTCAAATATATATTCGCTATCCTTTGGACCTGCTGCTGCCTCTGGATGGAATTGAACTGAATAAATTGGTAATGTAGTATGCTTCATCCCCTCTATTGTTCCATCATTTATATTCATATGAGTTGCTACAACTCCTTCAGGCAATTCATCAACTACGTATCCATGATTTTGAGATGTAATATGAACTCTATTTTTTTCTAAATCTTTCACTGGGTGATTACATCCTCTATGTCCAAACTTCAATTTAGTAGTTTTTCCTCCTAAGGTTAATGCTAATAATTGATGTCCTAAGCAAATTCCTACTATTGGTTTAATTCCGACTATCTTCTTAATATTTTCTATTACACTTTCTAAGTCTTCTGGATCCCCAGGGCCATTTGATAAAAATACTAAATCAGGATTTACTGATAATACTTCTTCAGCTGTAGCAGTCATCGGAAAAACTGTTATTTTACAATTTCTTTTTTTAAAATTTCTAATTATATTAGTCTTTATACCGAAATCCATTATTGCAACATGCTTACCAGTTCCTTCAATTGTATAAGCTTCTTTAGTTGAAACTATACTAACAGCTTCTTTATTTGAGAAAGCTTTAATTTTTTCTTCTACTTCGTCTAAGCTACTATGTTCTAATGAAATTATTCCTCTCATTGTTCCATTATTTCTTAAAATCTTAGTTAAGGCTCTTGTATCTATACCTTCTAATCCAATTATTTTATTTTGTTTTAAATAATCTTCTAATCCAATTTCACATCTAAAGTTGTTAGGGAAATTACACTTTTCTCTTACTATAAATCCCTTTACCTTTGGAGTTTCAGATTCATTGTCTTCTAAATTTATACCATAATTCCCTATTAGCGGATATGTCATAGTTACAATTTGACCGTAGTAAGATGGATCTGTTAATACCTCTTGATAACCTGTCATCCCTGTTGTAAATACAACTTCTCCTACGCTATCTTTTAAATATCCAAATGCCTTACCTTCAAAAGTCATTCCATTTTCTAATATAAGCCTTGCTTTCATTCCTAGCCCTCCTAAATTTTATGTATTGAAATATATATTTTAGGTTTTAAAACTTCTATTGTTCTAATTTTATTTATATATACTCCCTTAATATACGTCTTGCTAAAAATACACCCCATAAAAGCTTCTTGTAATTTTAAATAAAGAAACTACTTCTCTTAACATTAAATGAATACACATTGTGTAACTTCAACTAACCAAATTAAAGTTTTGAGTTTCATTCAAATTCGATTAACTAAATCATAGATTTAGAATCTTATTTAAAACAAAAGGATAGTAAGGAGATGATTATTTGGTAAATCTCTCCATACTATCCTTATAATATTTAAAATCATTTTTAGAAAACTCTTTTGATAATTTTACTATGTAACTATTGTTATTTAAATTTACGTATAACATACCTACATACTCCTTTCTGGCCTCTCTGGACCAATTTAAAGTGTACTTTTTAACTTAAAATTTTTTAGTTTAATATCTATTTGATATTATTCTATATTCTCCCCCAATATCTGTCAAGAGCAAAATTAACATAGTTTTTCTTTTCTTTATTATGGGAATAGTACGAATTTTGTTTTATTTTACATAAATTTACTTTATAATATTCTTATCCAAATTATACATCTATTTGTATAATTATTCAATGCATTTGAATTTTTATTCATATTTTTATAAAAATAAAGGGGGACATTTATATGCTTGTATTAAATAATGTAAGTAAAAAATTCAAAAAGACTACTGCTGTAGATTCTATTTCTTTTACTGTTTCTCCCGGTGAAATTGTTGGCCTTTTAGGTGAAAATGGAGCCGGTAAAACTACAACTTTAAGAATGATTTCTACCATGTTAAAAATATCTAGTGGCGAAATTATAGTAAATAATATAAATGCTGCTAAAGATCCTGAAAAGGTTAGAAAAGAAATTGGAATTCTTTTTGGTGGTGATGTTGGTCTTTATGAAAGATTAAGCGGAAAAGAAAATATAAAATACTTTGCAGACTTATATGGAATGACTAAAGAAGAATCTAATAAAAAAATCCATGAATTATCTAAAAGTTTTGGTATGGAGGAATATATAAATAATCCTGTTGGAAAATATTCTAGGGGAATGAAGCAAAAAATTTCAATAGCTAGATCTATAGTTCATACTCCATCTGTAATGTTATTTGATGAACCAACTACAGGTCTTGATGTAAGTGCTAGCAGAATAGTTCAAGATTTTATTTTAAAATGCAAAGAAGAAAATAAGACAATATTATTTTCAAGCCATTCTATGAAAGAAGTAGAAAAACTTTGCGATAGGGTTGTTATTATTAATAAAGGTAAGCTTTTAGAAAATTGTACTATTTCAGAATTAAAACTTAAATACAACAATGACGATTTAGAAGAAGTTTTCTTACAACTAATAGGAGGTAATGTTAATGAATAATTTTTTGACTGTTCTAAAAAAAGAACTATTAGATATTTTTAGAGATAGAAAAGCTATACTATTCACAATATTGCTTCCAATAATATTATATCCTGTAATGTTTAAATTTATTTCATCTGCGGTAACTGACATGGAAAATGATGTTCAAAAAGAAATTAATATTGTTATTGAAGGAGATTTAGACTCTGATATAGCTTTATTATTATTAAATGAACCTAATATTAAAACTCCTAATGTTAATAACAATAAAGATGCTTTAAAAAATGGAGATATTCAAGCTATTATAGTAATTCCTGAAAACTTCCCTGAAAACTCCTCAAATAATAGCTTATCTACAATTCAAATATTATATGATGAAGAATCAAATAAATCACTTATGGCAAGTCAATTACTATCCAGTATTTTTGAAAATTATAAATACTCACTAGTAGAATCTAAACTGATAGCTAATGGTCTTGATGCTTCAGTTTTAAATCCATTTCAAATTGAAGTTAAATCCGGAATTAATACTGATTCTAGTGAAAATAATGGATTTGGAACTATTATGTTAAGTATGCTTCCAAGCTTATTGGTAATATTTATGGTATCTTCAACTTTAGCAATGGCAGCAGATTTAGGAGCTGGAGAAAAAGAAAGATGTACTTTTGAACCACTCTTATCTACACCAGCTATACGAAGTTCTATTCTTTGGGGTAAAATTGTAGCTCTTTGTTCTATCTCATTCTTAACCCTTATTGTTAATATGATTGCAATGGTATTTTCAATGAATAGTTTTATGAATTATGGGGGTAGTCTTGAAATTTCTCTTACTCCAACAGCAATCTTAGGTATTATAGGAATATCCTTATTCTTATTAGTAACATTATCTGCATTACAAATGGCCATAAGTCTTTATGCTCGTTCATCAAAAGAAGCTGGAACTTATCTTTCAGGAGTTATGATCCCAACAATGCTTTTATCGTACCTTCCAATGATGATGGATGCTAAAAGTATAAAACTTGTATTCTTCAATATTCCCGTAGCAAATGCAGTTTGTTTAATGAAAGAGTTCATGGTTGGAATTTTTAATGTTCAACATATTTTAATAGTTGTTATATGGCATATATTATATGTAGTTTCATCTATTCTTTTTGCTAAGTATATGTTCTCAAAAGAAGAAGTTATTTTTAGAAATTAGTCCTTATATGTAATAATACAATTATTTATATAAAAAAAGAAAACCTCTATTTCATTTTATGATTTAGAGGTTTTACTTTTAAAATATATTATGAGATCTTAATTAAATTATTACCTATTACCTATATTATTATATTTTAATTGATTTTCTATCCATCTTATTATAAATTCAATAGCATGTTCATCATTACTTGGAGTTATATATTTTGTTTTTTTCTTTAACTCTTCACTTCCATTACCTATGCAAAATCCATAATGTGCCACTTCTATAAGCTCCACATCATTCATATTATCTCCAGCGGTTACTATCTTAAAATTTTCTATTTCCTTGAATTTTATTAACTCTTGAAGTGCTTGTCCTTTAGATATATTTCTTGGTATTACTTCTAAATATATAGAAGAACTTCTTACAATATCTTTATCACCATAAACTTCTTTTAAATAATTTTCTACAAAATCTAACTCTTTCTTATCTCCTACTACTAATACCTTAGTCCACTTTTTTTCAAAAATACTTTCATCAACTTCATAAATTACATTATAGCCTAAATTAGTAAATCTCTCAGTTTGTTTACATGATTTATAAATATAAACTACTTCATCACTATATATTTCAATTCCAACATTAGAATTTATCTTAGCAACAACTTCTATAATTTCTTTTCTTTCTTCTTCTAAAAACTTCTCATAAATTACTTCATCATTACTAAAATAATATATCTTAGTTCCATTATACATAATAACAGGTAGTGTGACCTTTAGTTTATGAATATGCCTTTTTACAGAAGGTAACATACGTCCAGTTGCTAAGGTAAATTGTCCACCATTATCTACAAAGTATTCAATAGCACGCTTATTTTCTTCTGATAATTTTCCTTTGCTATTTAAAAGTGTTCCATCCATATCAGAAACTAATAAATATCCATCAAAATGTCCCATAAAATCCTCCATTATTTTTTATTAGTTTTCATTATTATTTTTCTTGAAATACTTCTTGGTAAGAACTTATTTCCCATTACCAATAATTTATTCTTAATCCCAGGAATTATAATAAGTTTACCTTTTTTAAATTCTTTATATGAAATTTTTGCAACCTCTTCTGCATCCATTAAATACTTTTTAGCACTTTCACTTTTATTAATTCCTGCCTTGCTTTGAAAAGACGTTTTTACAGGACCAGGACAAAGACATGAAACTTTAATTCCATATTCTTTACACTCTTCATATATAGCTTCTGTTAAATTAAGTACATATGCTTTTGAAGCATAATAAGCTGCCATCCTAGGTCCAGAGCAAAAAGCAGCAGTTGAAGCCACATTTAAAATTCCTCCATCCTTTACCCCTATTATTTTCGGTAAAAAATATTTTGTTAATCTAGTTAAAGATTTTATATTTATGTCTATTAAGGCCTCTTCATTTTCCCAATTAATATCTTTAAAATCTCCAAATGACCCAATTCCAGCATTATTTATTAAAATCCTAACTATTATTTTATTTATTTCAATATAATTAATTAATTTTTTTATATCTGAATCCTTTGATATATCTAAACTTAAAGTTTTTATTTCTATATTGTATTGACTTAATTCATTTTCTACAGCTTTTAGCTTTTCAATATTTCTAGCAATCAATATTAGATTATATCCATCACTCGCATATAGCTTTGCTATTTCATATCCTATGCCAGAGCTAGCACCTGTAATTAATACATACCCTTCTTTATTAAGCTCTATCATGTTTCCTCCAAAATTTATAATAAACTCTTCATTAATACTTATTATAACAAATATTTAAATTTTTTTATTTTCTATAATAAAAAGTACCTAAATTAAAATTACATATTGTATTTAATAACGACAAAAGAGATAAATCTAAAAAAATATAAAACTAATTATTATTTAGAAATATAAAAACTTATAAAAATTTTATATTTTTTTAAAAAAGGTCCCTAAATCAAATTTAAATATTGTATTTAATAACGACAACATTAATAAAGTCTATAAATAAAAAAGCACCTAAAATCGAAATAACAATTGTATTTAGTAATATAAAAAAGTGGAGGAATTTAAATTATGAAAAAATTAATAATAGGTTTAGTATTAGCTGCAGTATGCGGTGGAGTTGGCATAACAGCTTGGGCTAAAACAAGTAACGGTAAATTAACTACAAAAACTATAGGTGTACAACCTGCAAATAACAATATTAATAACAATATTAAATCAGAAATAGAAAACTATTTAAATAACAAATATGGTTCGGATTGGGCAATAAATTTATATAATAAAAACGGTGAAAAATGGGATGATATTTTAGAAAACGAATTGGAAACTCAATTTGGACATATTTATGAAGATATAATAGATCATATTATCGATGCAAAAGAATCACACTCTGGATTAGATATAGATATTGACCATAATTATGATTACTACGATGATGATCAGTACGATGATAATGATAGATATGATGATTAAATAAAAAATCATAGTACTCAAAATATACTATTAAAATTAAAAATAAAAACTTAGTTCTAATTTATAGGAGGATATTATGGAAAACATAAAAGCAAAAAAAATTAATGAAGTTTTTAATAAATACGGAAGTACTTTAAATTTACATGAGATTAAATCTATAACTGGAGCTGGAAATGGATATAAACATACTACTATTCATTCCGATAACAATATTGTTAATGCTGTAGCTAATAATTCAAATAAATTTGAAAAAATATATAATGCAATAACAAATATAAAAGGAAAAATTAATCTTCATCAAATAAAAGCACAAACAGGTGCTGGAAATGGGTATAGAAATTAATTGTAATATAAAAGTCTATTTATAAATATGTATAGAGGGAGTATATATGTTTTTCATAAAACAATATATATTCCCTCTAAAAATATATTATTTATTTATCTTTATAAGGCATAAAAAAAAATCTTTAACTTGCGCTAATTTTTCTCTTCTTTTATATTTTTTCATCCTATCATATTGCCTTAAATCTGATGGCACACCATATGCTTCAATACCAAACCTCTTAGCAATATAAATAGCTCTCGGTAAGTGATATCTATTGGTTGAAATGATTGCTTTTTTAACATTAAAAATATTTTTTGCCCTATTCATACTATCATAAGTACAAAACCCCATATTATCTATGAGCAATTTCTCTTCTGGAATATTATAATTTTTTATTATCCAATTTTTCATAACTGCAAGTTCATTGTAAGCTTCACCACTATTATCTCCAGTTAATAAAATTTTTTTACAATATCCAAGTAAATAAGTTTTTACTCCTGTTTGTAATCTATCAGCCAATAAATCACATGGATTTCCATCTGGTCTAACTCCTGCACCTAAAATAATAACTACATCACAATCTTTAGGTAGTTCATTAAGCTTACGTATATGCCTATTTCCATATCTATTTACTATAACTAGTATTCCTAAAGTTATTAATGCTATAATTAGACAACAGCCTATAATATATATCATTTTTAGCCCCTTACATATACTACTTTAATACTATAGGATATGTACTTTTTCCTTTATTGTATACTTTATTTTATAATTCTATTTTCATTTTAACATGTGGAATATTAACTTCATTATAAATCTCTGAAATAACCTTAAATCCTACACTACTATACATATCTTTAACATATTCTTGTGCCGATAAAACTACTATATTTTCATCTAAATTATTTTTAATAAAATCTAAGGCAAATTTCATCATTTTTTGAGCTATCCCTTTTCTTCTATGACTTTCAAGGACTAAGACTCTTCCAATAGAAGTATATTCGTATGCTAAACCTTTAGGTACAATTCTACTATATGCAACAATTCTTCCATTTTCCTTTAACATTATATGATAACATTCTTTATCCTTATCATCAAAATCTTGTTCTTCAGTAATTCCTTGCTCACAAACAAAAACTTCAAATCTAGATTTTGCAATTTCATACATATCATCAACTGATAATTCATTGAATTTTACTATCTCAAATTTCATAAATATTCATACCTTTCTTATACTATTTAATAGTGTAAAATATAATATCTTTTATTTTTTCTTATGTTAAGTGAAATTTATAAAATCCTTAATTGTCACTAATATGACACAATTAAGGATTATTATATTACTTGTAGATAGTTAATTTTTTCGTTTCACCTATCCTAGAGTTATTTGTCCCCCAATAAAAATAACTCTAGGCTTTTTTTTATTTTATAAGAAACTCCTTCTCCTTACGTCGAATGAGTACACTGTGTGTAACTTCAACTTGCCAAATTAAAATTTGGAATTTCAGTCAAGTTCGCCTAACCAAATTAAAATTTGGAGGTCTTTAAAAGGAAACTCCTTCTCCTTACGTCGAATGAGTAAGTTCGCCTAACCAAATTAAAATTTGGAGGCTCACTTATCTTATCTGTCCATTTCCGTAAATAATGTATTTAATAGTAGTTAATTCTTTAAGTCCCATAGGTCCTCTTGCATGAAGCTTTTGTGTGCTTATACCTATTTCAGCTCCAAACCCAAATTCTTCTCCATCAGTAAACCTAGTTGATGCATTAACATAAACAGCTGCTGCATTTACTTTTTGTAAAAACTTTTGAGAATTTTCATAGTCTTTAGTAACTATAGCTTCTGAATGTCCTGATCCAAATTTATTAATTATATTAATAGCTTCGTCTATATCTTTAACTACTTTTACTCCAATTTTATAATCTAAATATTCGTTGTACCATTCCTCATCAGTTGCCTTTATTATTGAAGAATCATAAGCAATTGCTGATTCATCACCTCTAATTTCTACTTCTTTATCTCTTAGAGATTTTAAAATTAGTGGCATAAATTCTTTAGCAATCTTTTCATTTACTAATAATTTTTCTGCTGCATTACATACTGATGGTCTTGATGTTTTTGCATTAATAACTATATTTTTAGCCATTTCAAAATCAGCATATTCATCCACATATATATGGCAGTTTCCTGTGCCAGTTTCTATTACAGGAACTGTTGCATTCTTTACTACTGCTTGAATAAGACCTGCTCCACCTCTTGGTATTAGAATATCTATATATTCATTTAATCTCATCATTTCAGTTGCAACTTCTCTACTTGTATTTTCTACTAATTGAATTGCATCTTCTGGAAGCCCTACAGATTTAAGTCCTTTTACTAAAACTTTAACTATAGCTTTATTAGAATTTATAGCTTCACTACCACCTCTTAAAATAACTGCATTTCCTGCCTTAAAACAAAGTCCTGCTGCATCGCTAGTTACATTTGGTCTTGCTTCATATATTATACCTATAACTCCCATTGGAACTCTTTTTTGACCAATTTGTAATCCATTAGGTCTAGTCCACATTCCTAAAACTTCACCTACTGGATCTGGAAGTGCAGCTACTTGTTTTAATCCATTTGCCATTGCTTCTATTCTATCTTCATTTAAAGCTAATCTATCAAGCATAGATTTAGATGTACCCTTTTCTATTGCTGCTTGCAAATCTAACTTATTTGCAGAAATTATTTCATCTTTATTATTAACTAAAAAATCTGCCATCGCATTTAATCCATTATTTTTTTCTGCTGTGCTAATATTTCCTAATATAAAAGATACCTCTTTTGCCTTTTTACCTTTAACAATTAATTCGCTCATTATTATGATCTCCTCTTATAACTACTTCTTTATAAATAATGTTCCAATATCTTTTCCACTGATAATATCTAATAAAAGTTCTGGATTCTCACCATTAGCTAAAATCATATTACATCCTGCATTTATAGCTCTTTTCGCTGCAGTTAATTTAGTCGCCATTCCACCAGTTCCAAGATTACTTCCTGCACCACCAGCACATGCTTCTAATTCAGGAGTTATTTCTTCTACTATCTTTATAAGTTTTGAATCTGGATTTTTTCTTGGATCTGAATCATAAAATCCATCTATATCAGATAATATAATTAAAAGGTCTGCTGATACCAATTGCGCTACTATAGCAGATAAATTATCATTATCACCAAATCTAACTATATTTTCTATCTCATCTATAGCAACAGTATCATTTTCATTTACTATTGGTATTATTCTATTATCTATTAAAGTTTCAAATGTATTAACAACATTTTGTCTTATATGATCATCTTCAACAACATCTCTAGTTAATAATACTTGCCCAACTATATGACTATATTCTCCAAAAAATTTACTGTATATATGCATAAGCTCACATTGTCCTACAGCCGCAACAGCTTGCTTTTCTTTTATAGTCTTTGGTTTTTCCTTTAATTTAAGCTTATTTACTCCTACTCCAACTGCACCTGATGTAACAAGAACAACTTCTTTTCCAGAGTTCATTAAATCTGATAAAACTCTAGTTAATTTTTCAATTCTAGTTAAATTAATATTTCCATTATTATAAGTAAGAGTTGAAGTTCCTACTTTAACAACTATTCTATTACACTGTTTTATACCTTCTCTAAAGTTCATTTATGTCATCTCCCAAAATCTAGCTTATTATCTATATATTATAATTATGTTTTTAATTATTTGCTATAAAAATTTCCTATTAAATATTGTAGTATTTTTAAAGTTTCATTTCCACATATATGAATTTGTGCATAAATCTTTTGCATTTCTTAATTTTTATACATAAACATTAAATTTTATAAAACTTTTTTGTTTTTTATACATTTATACTATTGATTTTTAATATTTTTGCATATAAAATGAATAGAGATGAATAATTATAAAAAAATTCTGTATAAAAGGAGAACGTTATGGAGATTTCAGGATTAAAACCCGTTGACAATAAAAAAGTAACTTTAAAAGATAACTTAAAATTTATACTTCCATCAATACTGGGTGTAATACTTTTTATGATACCAGTAAAGCATAACGGAGATATAACAATTCCTATTGCTATTTTTTCAAGCATGTTAGTTGACTTTTTAGGAGATTATCTTGTTTATATAATAACTGGAACACTAGCTTTATCAGCAGTTATTAGTTTAATAACAACTTTATTAAAACCAAAATTTATCGTTAATAATAAATTTTTAAACTCACTTTTTAGTACTACACCATTATGGTTAACTGCAAGAGTGCTTGGTGGAATATTTGGGGTACTAGCTGCATTTCAAATAGGACCTGAAATGATAATTAGTGGAGATACTGGTGCATTTGTATTACATGATCTTTTAACTGTATTATTTTCAATATTCCTATTTGCAGGTTTGTTCTTACCATTGTTACTTAACTTTGGCCTATTAGAATTCTTCGGTGCATTATTAACAAAAGTAATGAGACCTGTATTTAAACTACCTGGCCGTTCATCAATTGACTGTATTACATCTTGGTTAGGAGATGGAACCCTTGGAATAATGTTAACTAATAAGCAATATGAAGATGGTTTCTATACAGAAAGAGAGGCTGCTACTATAAGTACTACCTTCTCAGCAGTTTCAATAACTTTCAGCTTAGTGGTAATAAATACTGTTGGACTTGGAAATATGTTTGTGCCATTTTATTTAACTGTAACATTTGCTGGTATAGTTGCAGCAATAATAGTTCCAAGAATTTATCCATTATCAAAGAAAAAAGATACTTATTATAATGGTGAAACTAAAAAAATAGATGAATCTATTCCAGAAGGATATACTTCATTCTCATGGGGATATAAAAAGGCAATTGAAAAAGCTGAAGAAAATTCTCACATAAAAGAATTCTTTGTTGATGGATTCAAAAATGTTTTAGATATGTGGATTGGAGTTCTTCCTGTTGTTATGTGTATGGCTACTATAGCTCTTATAATTGCAACTTATACTCCAATATTTAAAATACTTGGATTACCATTTGTTCCAATACTTCAATTATTACAAGTACCTGAAGCCCTTCAAGCTTCTCAAACATTAGTTGTTGGATTTGCAGATATGCTACTTCCTTCAGTTGTTGCTTCAACAACAATAACTAGTGAAATGACAAAATTTATAGTTGCTGCTGTATCAGTAACTCAACTTATATATATGTCTGAAGTTGGTGGAGTTCTACTTGGATCAAAAATCCCAGTAAATATAAAAGAATTAATAATTATATTTATAGAACGAACTTTAATAACTTTACCTGTTATAGTTTTAATCGCAAACTTCATTTATTAAGAACTTAAAAGGATGTATTATATTGAATACTAATTCAATATAATACATCCTTTTTATTTATTGCTATATTTATGATAAATAATGCTACTTTAATTAATGCTCACCTATTTTGCTTTTATGGAAGTTCTCTATAAATCCACTTAAAAGTTTATTTATAGGTTTCTTTAACACAATAGCAATTAGCATAGATAAAATTACATATGATGATAAAACAATAATATCATTTATTAATACATTTGTTACTACACCACCTATAGCTTCTCTAGCAAAAGAGTTTGCATACGTAAATGGTAAGAATGGATTAATAATCTGGAAAAATTGCGGTGTTAGTTGTATCGGGAATGTTCCTCCAGAACCAGCTACTTGAAGAACTAATAATATTATTCCTATTACCTTTCCTACATTTCCAAATACAGAAACTAAAGAATATACTATAAAAGTAAATACCATACTAGTAAATATGCTACCTAACACAAACATTCCTGGATTTACACAATAAATTTTTAATATATATAAATCTCCTAATGCTACTATTAATCCTTGTATACATGCTATACTTAAGAATAATAATAATTTACCAAAATAAACTTCTACAGGTTTATATTCACCATCAGCATGTACACTTAAAATTGAAACTAAAAGTAAAATTCCTACCCATAATGATAGTACTGTATAAAAAGGAGTCATAGCTGTTCCATAATTTTGCATAGGAAATAATTTATTTTCTGTAATCTCAACTGGATTAGCTAAAAAATCACTTCTCTTTGCAACATCAGCCTTCAATAAATCTACTACTTCTTGTAATGATTCATTATTATTTATTTTTCCTATTTTTTCTGTTATTTCATTAATCATTTCTTCTACTTTAGGAAGCTTTTCTTTTACATACTCTAATCCATCAATTCCACTATCTACACCAGTAACTGCAATATTCAAAATATCTTCTACTTGCGGAAGCTTATTTTCTGCCTCTTTTAAAACAACTAATGCACCTTCAGCAACTTCATATCCCTTATCAAAAATCTCATTTAATTTTGGAATGATACTTGAATCAAAATTAGTATATAATCCATTAGTAATATCTGAAACATTAGTAGATAGTGTAATTATTTTATTTAATAGACTTAAATCTGGAGTTATTCCATTTGCTACATTATCTTTTACTGTATTTAAAGTTTCTACTACAATATTTAAACTATCACTAACACTTTGTAATTGACTAATAACCTCATCAAATGGTCTTGCTGGGTTAAACTTATTCAGCTTTTCTAACATACTTATTAGTGATTGTGTCATTTCTTGAATTCCATTTACTTTTGTTATTAGGTTGTCCACTATTTCTGGAACCTTATCTGAACCTGAATTTATTGCATCAATAAGAGCTTGTGTATGCTTTAATACTTCATTTGAAATTTCATTTATTATTTTTATATCTTCCTTTAATGTTGGTGCTAATGTATTAACTGCATCTTTTGAATCTGTTAAAAACTCTTCAACACTAATACTTAAACTTTGAGCATTTTTTATAGTAGACTGAATTAAAGGAATCTCCTCTTGTATTTCTTTTATTAAATCTTCTAATTTTATAGCCCCATCATAAGCTAAATCAGTTGTATTATTTATATTATCAAATTTACTTTGTAACTCTAATAATGAATTATGTATTGTTGATATTTTAGGAATTTGATTCTCTAATTCTATTCCTACTTCATTAGCAACTCCAAATATAGCTTCACTTACAGTTTCAACAACAGCTTTACTTACTTTTTCTTTAACTCCACTAGCTCCCTTATCAGTTAACTTTGGTGCAATAGCATTAACTTTTTCATTAACTGTATAGACTATTTCACCTTTTTTTATATCTTCATCAATTATTGATGTTAAATCAGCAGAAAAACTTTCAGGAATAGTTATCATCGCATAATAAGTTCCTTCTTCAACAGCTTTTGCTGCTTCTTCCTCACTTACAAACTGCCATCCTAAGCTCCTATTATCTTTAAGCTCATCAACTACAGTATCACCTATATTTATTTCTTTATCATTTAATACTGTTCCTAAATCATTATTAACTACTCCTATTTTTATTCCACTTGTAGCCGCTTCTGAATAAGGATCCCATGATGCCTTTATATTAAACCACGCATATAAAGACGGTAATATGCATAACGCTGCTACTACAATAATAGCTGCATAGCTCACAAAAATTCTTTTTAAATCTCCCTTATAAATCTTAAATATATTTTTCATAACATATCCCCTGACATTAAAGTGCTCTATTTTTTATTTTTTCTAATTAT
Source organism: Clostridium celatum (assembly GCF_021412605.1). Classification (NCBI taxonomy): domain Bacteria; kingdom Bacillati; phylum Bacillota; class Clostridia; order Eubacteriales; family Clostridiaceae; genus Clostridium; species Clostridium celatum. The sequence goes on along the minus strand of NZ_JAJKGM010000009.1, from coordinate 30,362 downwards.
ACTTACTCTTTCGTGTACTCTATCTAGTAAATCTAAAAGCTTGCTAGTATCTTTTTCATATATATCTATTAAATATTCCTCAGTACCGCTATACTCTAATGAATTTCCTGTACCTAACCAATTAATAACTGCTTGTTTACTGAACCTCCATTCTCTTCCAATTTTTCTTGCTGGTATATTTTCTTCTTTTAATAACTTAATCATTGTTTTTTCACTAACATTTAACAATTCACATACTTCTTGCAAATTTAGAATTTCCTTGTTCACCATTTTTCTCCTTTCAACATATTATTTATATTTTATTATACTCATCTTTTTGTTTTATGCAATACTAACTGTATTTAACATGCAATTAAATTACTTTAACAGCAGTTTAACTTACCTTTTAAAGTAATAATTATATTTATTAAAATATAATTACTACTTTCTTATAAATAAAAAAAGAGCAAACCTACAGTTTGCTCTTAAATTTCTTAATATGGTGACCTGTAGGGGAATCGAACCCCTGATTTCACCGTGAGAGGGTGACGTCTTGACCTCTTGACCAACAAGCCATATTGTAAATTATTAACTTTACAATATTAATATTACCATACTTTGCGAAAATATACTAGATATTTTTTCCATTTATTCAAATTATTTTATCTTTATCTTTCTATATCTATTATACGCACATAATAGTTCTTGCTTTCTTACCTTGGCAAGACTTCCATATCCACCTTTTATTCTATCAATATCAATAAGGTTTTTATTCATTTCATCACAAATCTTATCTGCAATTTGTGATAAAGTTAAATTCTTACCCATTAAATTATTTTCAGCATACTTCATTGCAGCCCCAATAGTATTTAATTGCTCACTATCTATTAATTGCTCTACAGACCTTAAATCTATATTTTCTTTATTAATAGATATACCATCCTTACCTAAAGTTTTAATTTTAACACCTTTTGGTCCTGCTTCTATAGTTCCTCTAAGTAATACTCTATTAAAATTAATATCTATATTTATTTCTTTAGCATGTTCAAAATTTCCCTTGCTTAAAGATTTTGCTTTTTCAGTAACTTCATACGGTTCATAATTATCCATTTGAATAACTAAATCAGCAATATCGAAAAAGTCTCCTGAACTTCCTGCCACTAGTATTGTTGATATCCCAAGCTTACTATAAAGACTTTTTGCAACATCTATAAAAGGTGTAATTGGTTCTTTATCCTTTGCTACAAGCTGTTGCATAATATTATCCCTAATCATAAAGTTCGTTGCTGATGTATCTTCATCAATTAAAAATAACTTTGTATTACTTTCAATTCCTTCAATTATATTCGCTGCTTGTGATGTACTTCCACTTGCATTTTCAGTGTAAAAACTAACAGTATCTTTTCCATTAGGTAAATTATTTATAAACAGTGATATATCAGTCTTTGTTATTGCTCTTCCATCTTCTGCTCTAACTTTTAAAGCAGAATCATCAGTTATAACAAACTCTCTTCCATCACCTTCAATATGATTATATACACCAAGCTCTAAAGCTCTAAGTAATGTTGACTTACCATGATATCCTCCACCAACTATAAGTGTTATTCCCTTAGGTATTCCCATTCCTTTAATACTTCCTCTATTAGGTGTATTAAATTCTACTTCTAACGACTTTGGTGAAATAAATTTTTTCCCACTATTTAATGGCTTTTCTGACACTCCACTTTCTCTTGGAAGTATTGAGTTATTCGCTACAAAAGCTATTAAATTATGTTTATCAAGATTATTTCTAATATATTGTTGATCTTCTACAAGCTTTATTCTTTCAATTAATCTTCTAGTGTTAATGTTTGTATAAATTAGAGTATTCTCAATTATATTAGGCAAAATATTAAATAATATTTTTTCTAACTCCTTTGATAGTACACTTCTTCCTCTTGCAGGAAATCCTATATAAAATCTGGCCTCTATTTTCTCTTTATCTATTATTATTGAAGACCTTTCTAGTATTTGTTGTGGACACCTACTTATTTCAATAATACCACTTTTTCCAGAACCAAAAATTCTTTCTCCATACTTATATATATTTTTAGTGAAAAGTCTAGTTAAAAAATCACATAAAGCAACTCTTTTATATCCTTCTTTAAATAATTCTATAGGAAATTTATTAATATTATTTTTTACTATAACTCTAATTCTTGATGGTGCTGCAAAAGGATCACCTTGAACATGATCTATACTTAATATAAATTTATCAAAATCATATTGCCCCTCTAAATCCTTATAAGACTTATAACCTCTACCATCAATTCTATCTAATTCTCTTTTTAAATCATTTGAATTTTTCATGACTATTTCTCTCCTTCACTAAAAAATTCATCAATTAATTTTTCACTCATCCTTCTATACATATTACTCATATTAACTAAAGAACATAATAATAAAAACTTCTTTTCAAGTTCTCCATTTATTTTATCATTTTCATTAATATTATTATTAATTGCTTCAACCTTAGTAGCGACTTCCTCTTTGAAGACCCCTGCATCTACCTCACATAGTTCTAAGAAACAAGAATACAACTCCCTTAATGGATAATTTTCATTCTCTTCACACTGATTTATTATATTATCTAAACTACTTTTTATATCATTAATTGATAATGCTCCCTTTAAATTATAAATTAATGACATTAATATCAAATGTTCTTTTGAGTATTTCTTATTCTTTATTGGTAATAATAACTTTCCTTTAGCGTAATTATTTATCATTGTTTTTGTTAATATCTTTTCATCTTCATTTCTCTTTTGAGCTGATAGTTTTGATTCGAATAATTGTATTACTTGATCCATATATAAATCTATTTCAGGTATCTCATCTAATTTAATATTATTTTCTAATATTAATCCATTTAAAATTTCATTTATGTCCATAAGGCCTCCATCTAGTTTTAAAAACCACTTATTATCATTGTTATATTTCAATATTAATAGTATTTTCTAATATTTTCAAGAAAAACATATGTATTTCATTTTAATTTCTTTAAATCTCCCAAAATAAACTTTGACTAACTTGCACATATAAATAATAATATTAATATAATATCATATAGTTTTAAAAACTACTTGTTGAAATAAGAGGTGTATTTTATGTATAAAAAATTTAGAGAACCTATAAATTCTATTACCCATCTTACTGGTGCTTTATTATCATTAGTTGCTTTAATTGCAATGCTTATTAAAGCTATGTCTAACGGAGCTTCTACTGTTACAATAATATCTGTAGCTATTTTTGGAATTAGTTTAATTCTTTTATATACAACCTCAGGAACTTATCACGGAATAATTTCAACAGAAAAAGTTATTTCTATATTTCAAAAACTAGATCATTCAATGATTTTTGTATTAATAGCAGGTTCCTATGCTCCATTTTGTTTAGTATCCTTAGGTGGAAAATTTGGATTTACTATGTTTACTATAATGATTTCTATCGCAATATTTGGAATTATATTTAAACTTTGTTGGTTTAACTGCCCTAGTTGGGTAAACAGTGCTATGTATATTGGTATGGGTTGGGCTGCTTTATTTATGCTAAAACCTCTATCAGCTATTTTACCTAGTATTAGTTTATTTTTATTAATTCTAGGTGGTGTGCTTTATACAATTGGTGGAGTTATTTATGCATTAAAACCTAATACTCTAAAAATAGGTAATTGGGGTAATCATGAAATATTTCATATATTTATTTTATTAGGTAGCTTAAGTCATTTTATTTGTGTCTTTACTTATGTAATATAATTAAATCTTAGTATGAGAGGTTGATATTCTATGCTTAACTTATATGAAGATGGTATTGAAAAGGGTCAGCATTTATTATTGATTAAATTATTGAATAAAAAATTTGGTAAAATATCTGATAAGTACCTTGAAAAACTTGAAGACTTAGAAAATAAATATATTATAAATATTGCACTAGATATATTTGATATAGAAAATATAGAAGACCTCGATAAATATTTAGTGTAATATAGAAAAAGCTATTGTATTGAAGTTATTAATATAATTTTTATACGGTAGCTTTTTCTATTGTTTTTAAGTAATTTTTTACAAAGATTTTTTTTGCAATTTTCTCACTAATTCACTATCCTAATATTGCATATTTTCATGAAAATATAAAAACTTTGTGTTATAATAGCGAAAGAATAATAAATGAAATGAGGTATGTTGAGTGATTAATGTAATAAACGTAAGTTTAAGATATGGGTCTCGTAAGTTATTTGAAGATGTTAATATCAAATTTACTCCTGGTAACTGTTATGGTGTTATCGGTGCTAATGGAGCTGGTAAATCTACATTTTTAAAAATATTATCTGGAGATGTTGAACCAAATACTGGTGAAGTTATAATTGCCCCAAATACAAGAATGTCTGTTTTAAAACAAGACCATTATGCATATGATGAATTTGAAGTTTTAGAAACAGTTATAATGGGTAATAAAAGATTATATGAAATAATGAAAGAAAAGGATGCTTTATATGCTAAACCTGATTTTTCAGATGAAGACGGAATCAAAGCTGCTGAATTAGAAGGTGAATTTGCCGAGCTAAATGGTTGGGAAGCTGAATCAGAAGCATCATCATTATTACAAGGACTTGGAATCGGAACTGACTCACATTATAAATTAATGTCTGAATTAACTGGTGCAGAAAAAGTAAAAGTATTACTTGCTCAAGCTTTATTTGGTAACCCTGGAATATTAATTCTAGACGAGCCTACTAACCACTTAGACATTAAATCAATTAAATGGCTTCAAAACTTCCTTGGAGATTTTGAAGGTACAGTTATCGTAGTATCACACGATAGACACTTCTTAAACGAGGTTTGTACTCATATGGCTGACGTTGACTTTGGTAAGATTAAATTATACGTTGGTAACTATGACTTCTGGTATGAATCAAGCCAATTAGCATTACAAATGGCTAAAGATCAAAACAAGAAGAAAGAAGAAAAAATTAAAGAATTACAAGACTTCATTGCTAGATTCAGTGCTAATGCTTCTAAATCTAAGCAAGCTACATCTAGAAAGAAATTATTAGATAAAATTACTTTAGATGATATCCAACCTTCAAGCAGAAGATACCCATTCGTTGGATTCAAGCCTGAAAGAGAAGTTGGTAATGATATATTAGTAGTTGAAGGATTATCTAAGACTATTGATGGTGTTAAAGTTTTAGACAATGTAAGCTTCAGAGTAAATAAAGAAGATAAAATTGCATTTATCGGAAATGAAATTGCAATCACTACTTTATTTAAAATAATAACAGGAGAAATGGAACCAGATGCTGGGGAATTTAAATGGGGTATAACTATAACTACTTCTTATTTCCCTAAAGATAATTCTGAATTCTTTAATGATTGTTCATTAAGCTTAGTTGATTGGCTTAGACAGTTCTCTGAAGAAAAATCTGAAAGCTACATAAGAGGATTCTTAGGAAGAATGTTATTCTCTGGAGAAGAAGCTTTAAAACAAGCTAATGTATTATCAGGAGGAGAAAAAGTTAGATGTATGCTTTCTAAAATGATGTTATCTAACGCTAATGTAATAATTTTAGATGGCCCTACTAACCATTTAGACCTTGAATCAATTACTTCTGTAAATAACGGTTTAAGAGACTTTGATAGTAATATTTTATTTGCTTCTCATGACCACCAATTAGTTCAAACAGTTGCAAATAGAATAATAAAAATAAATAATGATGGTACTATATTTGATAGAACTATGTCATTTGACGAATTTGTTGAAAAATTCGGTGAATAATATTAAAAGGTTGTGCATTTTGTGCAACCTTTTACTTTAAGTTTTATTAAATAATTTTTGATATAAATTAAAAGATATTAATGTATTTTTAAGTAAAAATATATAATATCTCATTAAATAAACTAAACTTTTTTGTTATAATATGTATAATATTCAATTATTATATTGTTTTAGTTAGTAAATAAGAGGTAAATAAATGATACAAGTTTATAATAGACATACAAATAAATATGATACTGAAAATGTTGCCGGTGAAAAATCCATTAGATGGGCATATGAATCACCTATTGGCAAAGGGTTTTTAGAGTTATTAGTAAAAAGAAAATTATTTTCTAAATTATATGGAATCTATTGTGACACTAAAATAAGTACAAAAAAAATTCCTTCTTTTATAAAAAATTTTAATATTGATATGGATATGTGTGTTACTGATCCATCAGACTTTAAAAGCTTTAATGATTTCTTTACAAGAAAACTTACAAAAGAAGCTAGACCTATAAATAAAGATAAAAATATATTAATCTCTCCTGGAGATGGGCGTTTATTTGCCTATACTGATATTTCAATAGATAATATTATTCAAGTTAAGAATATTAGTTATAGTTTATCTGAATTATTACAAGATGATGAAATTGCTAAAGAATATGAAGGTGGAACTTGTTTAGTATTAAGATTATGCCCAATAGATTATCATAGACTTCACTTTGTTGATGACGGTATTGCAGAAAAATCTAATATTGTTAATGGTAATTATTACTCTGTAAATCCTGTTGCCTTAGAAAGAATTCCTAAGCTTTATTGTCAAAACAAACGTGAATGGAGTGTTTTTCATTCTAAAAACTTTGGAGATATAATTCATGTAGAAGTTGGTGCAACATGTGTTGGTTCTATAATTCAAAGTTACAAACCAAATACCAAAGTAAAAAAAGGTGACGAAAAAGGTTACTTTAAATTTGGTGGTTCTACAACAATTTTATTCTTTAAACCCAATACAGTATTAATTGATGATGATATATTACTGCAATCTTCCTTTGGCTTTGAAACAAAAGTTAATATGGGAGAAAAGATTGGTGAAAAAATAAACTTAGGTTAACTCTTACTCTAAAATATTTTTATAACAAATGGCAAATAAAGATGACTCTTATTAATTTGCCATTTGTAATTTTTATATACTTTATTTAATCCTTTTTAATTATATTTTTAAACTCTTTAATAAATTTATTCTCGTCTCCATCAAATATAATTAAATGTATTCCCATTTCTTTTGCTCTTGTTCGTACTGGAAGTTTTAATGGCTCCTTTGTTGCAACTAATATTTTATATGCATTAGGGCCACCTATTTTATTTGCATAAACATTTAACTCATTAAGAGCCATTTCATTATATTTATCACTATCCTTACAAGAAATAAATATTGGAACTGAATCTTTTACTGCTACTACATCTACTTCATTTCTAACAGAATTATTTTTTTCATTCCATAAAAACATAACGCCATTTTTGGATTCATCTATCTCATCTACTTTATTAACCAACTTATTTGTCTCAATTTCGAGCCATGTTCCACTTTTAAATATAAATGCCTTTAAATAATTATTATTAAAATTAACAATAACTTTATTAGCTTCTTCTTTATATGTAATCTCATTCATTTCATATAATTTATTAAGTATTATATTTAATAAATTAATTTCTTTTTCAGATAAATTTTCTTTATGAATATATATTTTTTGTGGTTCATTACTATCATGCTCAAATATACTTGCTTCATATAATTTTTGCTTATGTTCATGCCATAAAGATAAATTTTTTGATATTTGCTCTGAAAAATATATCAAATCTTTTTTATTGCAAAGTTCTGATGAATCTTCTACAATCTTTCCCCCAGCAGCTTTAACTATATCTTCTATATCTAAATCCTCAAAGCTTTTATCTGTTAAATTTACCCCATCTTTAAATTCATACATAACTTTTTTCTTAATATTGATGTATATTGCAGTAATCTTATTTTTTATACATAAATCTAATAAAATCAATGAATTAATTCTTTTTCCACCAGTTAAATTTACAATAATATTTTTATTTTTAACTTCATTAATTATTTCTTCTAGTTGTCTATTATCACCTTCATCTACTATGAACTCTTTTATTTCTATAGTGGATAAATTATTTTTATAATACTCTGTTACAACTTTCATTTTGTCGAAATCATCTTTGCTTCTAATATAATATACTTTACTTGGATTTAACTCTTTAGTTGCAAGAATATTAGCTTCATTATGTTCATCTAATGAATTTATTAATACATCAATCATATAATTTTACCTCTTTATTATGAAAAAACTTTTCATTATACCTTATATTTTTAGTTTTCCAAGTAAACTTAATTTTATAAATAAAAAAAAGAACTGCTAACTAATTAGCAGTTCTTTTGATGGCAGAGCGTAAAGGAATCGAACCCTTAATGCGCCGTCCGTAGCGGCGTGTTATATCCGTTTAACTAACGCTCCAGAGTATTAACACTCTTATCTTATCATATAAATTATAATTTATCAACAATAAAAATTTATTGGATATCTTTATTATCATAATAATTAATGTAATTTATACCAAACATTAAAGTAAATCCTCCGATAAGAACCGATAAAGCACCTATTGGATATATTAAATTTATTAGTGCTGGTAATGTAATAGCATATATTGAAAGAGCAAATATTTTTTTATATTTTATCCTTTTAGGACTAATTAAATTATTAACTACTCCAACTAAAGATATCATTAATGCCCACATTAATAATTGTATAAATTTAACTATAATTACAAATGGTATTATAAAGTATTTTATAATATATATTTTATTTAAAGCAGTTATAACTATATCATTATTTATATTAATCTTATCTAATCCATAATCTGAATATTTAAATGTGCTTTGCTCGGAATTAAATTTAGTCATTACCCCATCTTTTAATATAACTGTTACCTCTTCCTTATGAACAGTTATATTTCTAATAGAATCTAAATCATCTAAAGACTTAGTAGTATCTATATATAGTAATGTTTGTCCTTCCTCTTCCTTTATTGGTGATGCTGGAAAATTTAATATTCCATCTTTCATTTCAAATTTTAATTCATCTTGCTTTAGAAAAATTTCTACAGTTTTTTCTACATTAGAAATTACATAGGTACTCATACACCCTTGAATAATTCCCAGTATTACTGAAAGTAATAAAACATAAATAAATGCCTTTGATAATTTTTCTTTTATCAAATAAATATATTTTTTAGGCCTCATACTAAAAGTAAATATATTAATTATACTAGTTCTTTTATTCATATATCCTCCATTAAATTTAAATTTGACTTTGACTTTATATTTAATTTTCAATTAATTATCATCAATTTTCACTATATAAGTATATCACACTATACCAAATTATCTCATGTATTTTTTGTTAAATAAAAATAAATATGTTTAAAATTCCTATAATTAGTCAATTATTAAGATATAACTATTTAGGAGGTATTAGTTTGAATAATTTATTTAGAAAATCTAAATCTAATGTTTTTAAAATAATTACTATAATTTCTCTAATTATTATAATTGGATTTACCATTACTTATTATACAAATTCTAAGTACATAGCAATACGAGATAGTTTCTACTCTGAATTTAATAAATTAAACTTTACCGAAGCTAAAAATATTATTAATTCAGATAACTTTTATTTAAAAATTAAACAAAAAACTTTAAATAAAGATTTAACAACATATTTTTCATCAGCAGTAAGTAAACTTTGTAATAATCTCTTAACAAATACAATTAGTAAAGAAGATGCATTAACCATACTTAATGAAATTAAAACTTACGGATTATTAAATGAATCTTTAGATAAATTAATAGTTTCTTTAGATGATAATTATACAGCTTCCTCAGAAAATGATTATAATACTTTATTAGAACTTGGAATAGAAAGTAAAAATAATAATAATTTTGTTAAAGCTATAGAACTATTTAATAAAATTCCTTCTTCATCTGAGTATTATAATACAGCTCAAACCAATATATCAGAATGTGCTGAAAATTATAAAGAACAATTATTTACTGAAGCAGATAATTTAATTAAAGAAGATTATTATACTAAAGCAATAGAGTTATTAAGCAATGCTAATAGCACTATTATAAGTGCAGATGATGAAGATATAGCAAATAAAATTAGCTCAATTTCTGATGCTAGAGATGAATATCTATTGGCTGTTAATTCCTCTGATTTAGCTTCTGAAGATGATCAAGCAACTTCTTCAATGCTACAATCTATTTCATCTCAAAATATTAATACTTTAAATATTGAAAGTTTAACTTCCAATTTAATATATGTTAATTTAGCTGAACAAATTACTTATGTCTATGAAGGTTACGCCAACAACTGGAATTTGGTAAAAGATTTTTCTTGTTCAACTGGAATTGATGGTGAAGATACACCTACAGGAGTATTTACAGTGCTTAATCGTGGTGATTGGTTTTTCTCTGATTCCTATGGTCAGGGTGGAAAGTACTGGGTTCAATTTTTAGGAGACTATTTATTTCACTCACTTCCTTATGATGAAAGCCAAAGTGAAATATTAGACTATACCCTTGGAACTCCTGCATCTCATGGTTGTGTAAGATTAGAAACAGAAGATGCAAAATGGATTTATGATAATATCGAAGATGGAACTAAGGTAATAATAAGTTAAAGAAAAAGTTAAAAGTTAGTGGATTTGTCCTTTAACTTTTAACTTTTTCTTTTTTTATTATGATAAAATATATTAATAACTAAAATTATTATTTAGAGGATGATTTTATATGCTTATTAATACACCTAAGAATGTTAAATTTATAATAGATACTTTTTATAAAAATAATTATGAAGCTTTTATGGTTGGTGGATGTGTCAGGGACTGTATATTAGGAAAAGAACCTAAAGATTATGATGTAACTACATCTGCCACTCCTAACATAACTGAAAATTTATTTAACAAAACTATCCCAACTGGAATACAACATGGAACTGTTACTGTTGTGATAGATAATGAAAATTTAGAGGTTACAACTTATAGAACTGAAGGACAATATTTAGATAATCGTCGTCCTGAATCTGTAAACTTTGTATCTGATATAAAAGAAGACTTATCTAGACGAGATTTTACTATGAATGCCTTAGCATTTAATGATAGAGAAGGTCTTATTGATTACTTTAATGGGTTAGATGATATAAAAAATAAAATAATTCGTGCTGTTGGAGAACCTTCTAAAAGATTTCAAGAAGATGCTTTAAGAATGCTTCGTGCTATTCGCTTTAGTTGTCAACTAGGCTTTGAAATTGAAGAATCAACATATATTGCAATAAAAGATAACTATAAATTAATTAAAAATATAAGTATTGAAAGAGTTAGAGATGAACTTTGTAAAATTCTTATGTCAGATTCACCATGTAGCGGTTTAAATATGCTTAAAGATATTGGTATATTAGAGATTATTTTACCTGAAATTAATGCTTTAGTTAACTATACCCCTCGTTGTAATAATCATAATAGGGATGTATTTAATCATACATTAAATGTTATTAGTAATACTCATAATGATTTAATTCTTAGATTATCAGCATTATTTCATGATGTTGGTAAACTTAATACACTTAAAGAATTACCTAATGGCCATTGTTACTTCCCTGGTCATGCTAAAGAAGGAGCAATAATTAGTAAACCTATATTAGCTAGATTAAAATTTGATAATAATACTATAAATAAAGTCTCAGCTATAATTTATGACCATTTAGTTTTAAATGTTGATTATATGCCTACTGATGGTGAAATTAAAAGGTTATTACTTCGTGTTGGAGTTGATAATATCTTTACACTGTTCGATCTTCAAAGAGCAGATATTAATTCTCTTTGGGACCCGGTTCCTTTTTTAAAAAAAGTGGATTATATGAATGCTAGAGTAAAATCTATTCTTGAAAACAATGAACCTCTTTTTATTAAAGATTTAAACATAACCGGTGCTGATTTAATTAAAGAATTAAACTTAAAGCCTGGTAAAATTATTGGAGAAATATTAACCTTTTTATTAAATAGCGTATTAGATAATAGCTCATTAAATACAAAGGAACAATTATTAGAAATTGCAAAAAACTTTATCTAACATTAAATTATACTTTAATAATCCTAATTTAATAAAATTAATAATAAATAAAGCCGGCAAAGCCGGCTTTTAAAATATATTTTAAATTATATTGAAACTTCTTTATCTAGTTTAAATAAGTAAAGATATGTTTCCTTTACAACTTTACCTGTTATTTTTTCTAAAGCATCTTTATAGTATTTTAGTTGAGATTTATATCTTTCGATTATCTTCTCTTCTTGACCTTCCTCAACATAATCAGTTTTATAATCTAAAAGTACAATTCCATCCTCTTCTTCAAAGAAACAATCAATGATACCTTGCAGCCTAATCTTTTCATTCTTATAAATTTTTTCATCTAAACTTTTATCATATTCTGTACTACTTAATTCAGTAAAGAAAGGTAATTCTCTACTAACCATTCTACCTTCTTTATATGCTTTTAATAATCTTTTTCCTAAATCACTTCTAAAGAAATTTAAAATTTGCTTATGCCATATAGAATTAGCCTCTTTTTCAGTTAATGAATTATCTAAAACCATCTCTTCAATTTGATTTTTAATTTCATTAATAGAATTAACTCTATCATAATTTATTCTTTGCATAACATAATGCATTATTGTTCCTCTTTCGGCGGCACTTAATCCTTTTTCCTCTTTTAAAAATCTAGGTTTTATAATTTCTTTTTCTTTAAAAACTTCTACTATCCCCGGTATATCATCACCATAAGTAAAATCTTTTTTCTTTAAGTCAGAAACTGAAATATTACTTGGTAACATAGCACCTTCTATAAATTTATACTTATAATCTAACCTTCTTTTTATTTCTTTACCTACAACAATATCTTTAGAGTTTTTAAACAGATCCTCTTCTTCATTTTTATCCACAGCCTCTAAAATTTTATCCACTGTTAATAAATCTTTTGTCCAGAATTTAATACCCCATGTGGATAACTCATCTTTATTCGTTCCCTGATAATTATCCACAATCTCTCTAAGCTTTTCTCCATCTCTATGTTTACACATAGCCATTGCAATCCAATCTAAATATGATTTACCCTTTAACACTTCAGAAGGTAATACTATGTTTTCATCTAAAGAAGCTGCTGACACCCATTTTTTTATATCCTTTTCTAAATTGCTACTTGCACCAGTTATTATTAGTTTTTCTTTAGCTCTAGTAAATGCAACATAAAGAATTCTCATTTCTTCAGATAAAGTTTCTAACCTTATTTTTTTCTTTATAGCTTCCTTAGGTAATGTTGAATATGAATTTCTAGTTTCTAGGTTAACATAATTAGGTCCAAATCCTAATTCTTCGTGATATAGTATTGAATTTGTTAAATCCATTAAATTAAACTGCTTTCCAGTACCACTAGTAAAAACTATAGGAAATTCAAGCCCTTTACTCTTATGAATACTCATAATTCTAACTACATCTTCATTTTCTCCTAATACCTTTGCACTTCCCATATCACCAGATGATTTTCTTAATTTATTTATAAAGTTTATAAAATTAAATAATCCTTTAAAGCTAGTGCTTTCATATTGCTTTGCCCTCTGGAACAATATTTTTAAATTTGCTTGCCTTAGCTTACCATTAGGCATTGCTCCAACATATCCATAAAATCCTGTATCCATATATAAATACCATATAAATTCATCTATTGGAGTATAGATTGCTCTATCCCTCCATTTTGATAAGTTATCTATAAAATTAACACATTTAAACCTTAACTCATCACTAACCTCAAATTCATTATCATAAACACATTTAATTACTTCATAAAAATATAAGTCCTTATTTAATAATCTTAAATCACTTAATTCTTCTGCAGAAAATCCTACTATTGGAGATCTTAAAGTTGCTATCATTGGTACATCTTGAAGTGGGTTATCTATAACTTTAAGTAATGACATTATAGTTCTAATTTCAATGGATTCAAAATATCCACTACCTGTGTCTGCATATACAGGTATTCCTTCTGAACCTAGTTCGTCTAAGAATATTTCAGCCCAATTTTTAGTTGCTCTTAAAAGAATTACTATATCCTTAAACTTAACATCCCTATACTCTTTAGTATCTTTATCAAATACTTGAAATTTTTTGCCATCCCTTTCTTCAAACAACTCCTTAATTCTTTTTGCAACAACTTTAGCTTCAAGAGTTATTCCATCAATATCCTCTTCGTCTTCTTTAGCTTGCTCACTATCATCTTCATTAAAATCATTATTTTCTTCTTTTACTAAACCTGATTTATCTATTATATGAAGTTCTATTTCACCACCAACCACTTGTTTTTCATCTTTTGGTATTTCAAAACTTGCTCCAAGATTCAATGCTTCTTTATCTGTATATTCAAGCTCACCTACAACCTCTGACATAATCATCTTAAATATATAGTTAGCTCCATCAATAACTTCCTGTCTACTTCTAAAGTTTTTATATAATAAAATCTTTCTATCTTTACTTTCATCCTCTTCAGAATAGCTATCATACTTATCCTTAAATAATTTTGGTTTTGCCTGCCTAAATCTATAAATACTTTGCTTCATATCTCCAACCATAAATACATTAGGATTGTCACCAAGTCTTCTTGAAACTAAGTTTATTATAGTTTCTTGTACATCATTAGAATCCTGATATTCATCTACTAATACTTCATCAAAATAATTTCTAAAATGCTCTGCAACATTTGAAGGAATTATATTGTTTTCTTCATCTCTATCTATTAATATCTTTAAACACAAATGCTCTAAATCATTAAAATCTAAGATATTTTTTTCTCTCTTCTTTTCATCAAACCTTTTTGCAAATTCTACTGTTATATTAGCTAAAGTTTTCATAAAAGGATAAACTTCTTTTATTCCATCTAAAGCTTCTCCTGGTGTAAATTCAAAACTACTTTCAATTAAAGATTTTACCTTTTTCTTTACACCCTCTCTTATAGCTTTAACTGTTTCTTGGGCATTTTCATCTAAAACCTCACTTTTTTTAAGACGCTTTAGCGTAATAAAAGTTATAGCATTTAGTGCATTATAAACACTAGTTAAATCTTCATTTAAACTCTCATATGCATTATATAAATAACCATAATCACTATTAAAAGCTTCTAAATAAGGACTTAAACCATCTGTATATTCAATTATTTCAAGGGCTTTTTTATACATATTTAAAAAGCCTCTAATTTCTACTCTTAAACTATCTTTTAATACCTTAACCCACTCTGTTTTATCTAATTCTTCAAGTGTATTAATATTAAAAGCTTCTGCCTTTTCAATTAACCATTTTTCTGGCCATGGTCCACTCATAGAAAACCTATGAAGCGAAAGTATCATTTCTTTTAATTTTTCATCATCTTTAGAACCGCTATACGCTTCTAGTAAATCCTTGAAATCTTCATTTTCCTCTTCGTAATATTCATCAAATAACTCTTCAATTATTTCATTTTTCATTAAAGTAGCTTCAGTTTCATCACCAATTCTAAAACTTGGATCTAAGTCTATAGTATAAAAATAATTTTTAATTACCTCTAAACAAAAAGAATGCATAGTAGTAATATTCGCTCTACTTAATAAAGTAAGCTGCCTTTGAAGATTTTTAGAGTTTGGGCTTTTTTCTAGTTCTTTAGATATAGCTGCTGCTATTCTTTCTCTCATTTCTGCAGCTGCTGCACTAGTAAAAGTTACAACTAAGAGTTTATCTATATCTACAGGGTTTTCTTCATTAGTTATTATTTTTATTATTCTTTCTACTAGTACTGCAGTTTTACCTGATCCTGCAGCGGCAGCAACAAGTAAATTACAATTTCTAGTTTTTATTGCTTGTGCTTGTTCATTAGTCCATTTTGTCTCTCCCATTTTACTCTCCTTCCTCCTCTTTTACTTTATCAACCATAGACTTCCATAAATCGTCTTTTTTCTTTTTTAGAATAATTTTATATTTATTATCTTTTAAGGATGTATCAAATTGGCATATTGATGAGTAATCACAATAATCACAGTAAGTTACTTTTGAAGATTTACATGGCTCTATTTTAATATCTCCGCTAAGCATTTCTTCACAAATTTCTATCATTTTATCATTAACATATTTTCTTAATATATCAAACTGTTCTTTAGTCACAACAGCACTAGTGCTTGTAAAATCTCCATCCTTTTTAAAAGCTGCTGGTACTATAAGTGAATAAGTTTCCATTTCATTATCCATAGCCTTAACTACTTTAGCATCCTTTAACAATAATCCATCCATTTTAAGTTTCTTTAAAACTTCTGTCTGAATTTCTTCTTCACTTAGT
Organism: Clostridium celatum; assembly: GCF_021412605.1. Taxonomy (NCBI): domain Bacteria; kingdom Bacillati; phylum Bacillota; class Clostridia; order Eubacteriales; family Clostridiaceae; genus Clostridium; species Clostridium celatum. Next base: position 14,109 of record NZ_JAJKGM010000009.1, on the reverse strand, counting down.
GCTTTCTTCGATTGAATTATTGGATTATCAATTTTAAAGTATAAAATTGCTCCTGGCATACACTCTGTCTTTAAAATTTTATCTGAACTTTTAAGTATTGCATCTAAATAAACTAATAATTGAATTTGAAGTCCATAATATAACTCATTTAAATCAAAGCTTTTTGAACCCGACTTATAATCAACTATTCTTATATACGTTTCTCCATCTAATTCTACTTTATCGATTCTATCTACTCTACCTTTTAAATAAACTGTTTCATTGGATGGTAATTCTAATTTTATTGGATCAGAATCCTTAAAATCACCAAAATCAAATTCATTTTTAAATACATCAAATTCTCCTCTTCTCATTTGCTCTGATATTACAGTAACTGATTTTGTTATAGTTTTCTTAAATCTTTCTGAGAAGTATTGATATTTTTTATTACTATTTAATATAGAATTTGTTTCATTTCTAAGTTTATTATTAACTAACTCATTTACGATTTCACTGCATCTATATTTAGTTAATTCACTCCAATGAATATTTTCCTTTTTTATTTTATTTGTAAATTGATCTAATATCTCGTGCATAAAAGATCCTAAATCTGGTGCTGAAAACTCATACACTTTTCTATCTTTAGCCTTTAATCCATATTGAACATAATATCCGAAAGGACATTGTGCATACTTTTCAATTCTAGAAACACTAAACATAAGTCTTCCATTTTCATTACTATAAAGCTCTTTTATTTTTTCTCTTGGAATTCTCTCAACTAAATTTGTATAATTTAATCCATTAAATACAACATTAGTTCTATCTTTAAATTCTTCACTTTCTTCAAACCACTTAAAAGCTTCTTTCCAATGCTCTTCTATTTCTTCCTTTTCATATTTTCTTCTTAATGCTTCTATAAGTTCATTAAAGGTTGGAATCGGTGCTGTAATATTATGATATTTATCATAATATAAATCACACTCTTTTATGTGATTATAATATATTTCACTTTCTTCTTGCATATTAGGTAATATCTTTTTAAGTCTAGGTATAATTATTGATGGTCTTAAGGATTTTCCTTCAAAGTCTGCCATAGGATAAGTTATCATTAAATAATTTGAAGGTATAGTTAGTGCTGTATAAACCATAAACTGTTCTTCAAATATTCTACTTCTTGTATCAGAGGCTAATTCGATTCCTAAATTTTTAAGCTCTATTCTATCTTCATCTGATAGTATCCCTTCATCCTTATTAGCTGAAGGTAACACACCATCATTAGCTCCCACTACATATAACGCTTTTACATCTCTGCCTTTTATCCTTGCTATATCGCCGATGTTCACCTGATCTAAAGACATAGGAATAACACCTATTTCTTTTTCTTCAAAGCCTGATACTAAAAGCTTAGAAAAGGTCTTTAAATCAACTTCCTCATCACCTAAAACCTTCACGGCTTGATCTAGCATATCCATTACTATACTAGGTACTTGTGTATATTCCTTTATTTTATCCTGCATTCCTAATCTATTAAATTCCTCAAGCCAAGAATCCATAGTTTCAAAAGCATTTATTTCTAATAAAAACTCATATAAGGCCGTACAGTATTTTATTACAGTTGTATTTCCTTTTATTTTATTATATAGCTTAATTATTGGCCTTCTTATTTCCTCCATATATTCAGCTATTTCAATTTCCTCTTGAGTAAACTCTCTCTCATCTTCTTCTAATAAGTTTTTAGTCCATTTATATCCTTTAATTCCATTAGCTAAAATATAATTCTCTAGTTTATCTATAAACTGTGATTCTAATGTTATAAGTCCACTTTTTACATATTTAAATACACTTTCATAGGACCAATTACTTATTAATATTTCTAATGCTGATATTATTAAAACTACTAAAGGATTACTTAATATATCTCTTTTTTTATCTAAGAAATATGGAATATTATATTCATTAAATATTACTGAAGTTATTTTATCGTAACTATCAATTTCTCTGCACACTACAGCAATATCTTTATATCTATATCCCTTATCTCTAACAAGTCTTAATATATCTTGAGCAACCCACTCTATTTCGTTGTAATTATTATTAGCCTTATATAACCTTACATCTTTATTTTTTCCCTTATATATTTTAAATGGATAATTAAAAAAGTATTTTTCTAGGTGCTCTAGCTCATTGCTTTCCTTAAATCTATATATATTCTTATTATTTAAATATACAGGTTCCTTATAACTTATATTGTTCTCCTGCATCATCTTTATAATTTTATTTTCAGTGCTAGTTATTACACTGAATATATCAGCTTCTCCACCTTTAGATGAATCTTCTCCATCGCTACATAATGTAATATTTATATTTTTACATTGCTTTGCTAATACCTTTAATACCTCTATTTGTTGAGGGGTAAAAGTAGTAAATTCATCAACCCAAACTTCTGCACCATTATATAATGTACATTCTCTTAATTTATTTGCTAATATCGTTAATATATCTTCTGAATCTATATATTCTTTATGTAAAGCCCCATTAAAGCTTTCATATATATTTAATAAATCACTTATTTTTTCCTTTAATTCATCTTTATCTATTTGTAATTCTTTTTCCCTTAATATTTCCTCGGAAATATTATATTTTTTAAATTCTGTTATTGATTTAGAAACTGTTCCTACAAAACCTTGCTTTTTGCTTATCTTACTAAAGTATTGTAATTCTTCTCCCTTATCCTTTAATAATTTATAAATAAGCATATTTTTTCCTGAATCTTCTATAACATTAATAGCTCTTCCACCACAACTATCGAAAACTCTAGTTGCCATTCTTTTAAAACTTAAAACCTCTGCTCTAAGCAATGCTTTTTCCCCTATAGCTTCTAATAACTTCTTTTCAGTTTGAAAAGTATATTGATCCGGAACTAAAAGTATAAGTTTATTCTTATCTTGATTATTTAATTTTTTATTTATTTGCTCTAAGCAATAATGGCTTTTTCCATCCCCTGCTCTTCCGAATATAAATCTAATTCCCATAAAAAACTCCTTAAGCTTTAAATTCTTCTTTAAGTAATCCCATTAAAACTGTATCTAAATAAGTATCTTTATAATAGTACTTTTTTCTTCTTATTCCTTCTTCAATAAATCCAAATTTTTTATAACACTTTATGGCCTGGATATTTTCCTTTACAACTTCTAATTCAATCTTGTGGGCTCTTTTTTTAAAAAATAAGTATTTTAGAAGTGTATTTATTGAATCTTTTCCATATCCCCTATTCCAATACTTTTTACCTATAGTTATACCTATGGAATATACTCCTTCTGCATACTTATCTTGAGAATATGCTATTATTCCTACTACATTTCCTTCTTTATTTATAATTACATAATTCTTTTTTGAGGAAATATTAAAATATTTAAGATGGTCTTTAATATATTCTTTTGATACTATTCCACTTTTTCCACCATTATACTTTAATACATCACCATCTGAACATAAGTTATATACTACATCAATATCTTCTTTTATTAATTCTCTTAAATATATTTTATCCCCATAAATCATTCTAAACCCTCCTCATATTAATGATACTATCATTTTGAAGATTTTTCTAACTATTACGTATATATAATCGCTCTTTATTTTTTAGTGCTTTATTATAATAATATTATTGCATTATATAAAAATAAATTTTATATAGAAAAACAGTATATATGAGTTTCACTCATATATACTGTTTTATATTTATTAAATTCCTATATTATATTTTATCTTTCAGTTATGGCTAAAGCGGCAGCACCTAATACTCCTGCTTTTCCACCTAATACGGCTTTTTCAATTGAACAGCTTTCTACAAATGCATTTAAGCATCTTTCTTCAACTACATTTTTTATAGTTTCAAGTACTATTTCTCCACCATTAACTACTCCACCACCAATAACAACTTTTTCTGGATCAAAGTTTGTTATAGTGTTAGCTACAGCTATTCCAAGGTAATTTAATGAATAGTTTAATATATCTTTAGCTACTTTATCACCATTTGCAGCTTCAATAAATACTTCCTTAGCTGTTACATCTTCATAATTCTTTAATGAAGTTTTTACGTTTGTTGCTACAGCTTCCTTTGCTCTTTTCCCAATAGCTGTTCCTGAACCAAACGCTTCTGCACATCCTATATTACCACAACCACATCTAGGACCTTCTGTTGATACAGTCATATGTCCAACCTCTAATGCATTTCCTGTAGCACCTCTAAATAATCTACCATTTAATACAGCTCCAGCACCTATTCCAGTACTAGCTGTAATAAATACCATATTTTCAGTTCCTTTTCCTGCACCAAACATAAACTCACCTAAAGTCGCTACATTTGCATCATTATCTAAGTGTGTTGGTAATTCAAATTTTTCTCTTATAGTTTTAACTATTGCAAAATTTTTAAATGGTAAATTTGAATTTTCTATAATTATTCCATTTTTAACATCTAAAGGTCCAGGGGAACCGATTCCAATTGATTTAATTAAATTTTTATCTGTTCCATCTATAACGTAATTAATAGTGTCTAGAATTCTTCCTAATACAGCTTCTTCACCTTCATTAACTAATGTTGGTACTGTTTTTTCTTTTATTATATTTCCCTCTAAATCTACTAATGCAGTATAAATTTTAGTTCCACCTAAATCTACACCAACTACATATTTTTTTTCCATTATAAACCCTCCCTCAAGCTTGTACTCTAATAACAAATAAAAGTATATCATTTTAATTGTACGTTTACAATTATTTATTATGGAAAATTTGGAATTTAACTTTAATAAATATTATAAACAAAAAAGCATCTAACATAAGTTAGATGCTTTTGGCGGAGAACAAGAGATTCGAACTCTCGCACCGGTTTTATCCAGCCTACTCCCTTAGCAGGGGAGCCTCTTTAGCCACTTGAGTAATTCTCCGTGTAATTGGCGGAGAGAGTGGGATTCGAACCCACGGTACGCTCACACGCACGCCGGTTTTCAAGACCGGTGCCTTAAACCAACTCGACCATCTCTCCTCGTTACAAGAATTATTATATCAACGGTTATTATTTATGTCAACATATTTTTTAAATTTTTTTTATATTTTTTTATTTACTAGTACCCATTCACTATAATTTCTAATTTTCCAGTAGATGGATCCATTATTAATCCATGTACTTTTATATCTTTATTAATTAATGGATGCTTCTTTATTAACTCAACGCTTTCTTTCACCGATTCCTCTACAGAATCAAATCCATGTAACCATTTTTTTATATCTATTCCTGAGTTATTTAATGTTTCTATTACATCCTCTTTAATTCCTCTATTAATTATTTTCTTAATGGTTTCCTCTCCATTTATATTACTCATACCACATCCTTTGTGTCCAATCACTAATACTTCATCAGTATCAAATTCATAAATTGCCACTATAATACTTCTAATAATACTTCCAAATGGATGCATTATGGTTGCCCCTGCATTTTTTATAATTTTTGCGTCTCCATTTTTTAAATTAAGTGCTTTTGGCAATAATTCTGTTAGTCTTGTATCCATACAAGATAATATTACTATCTTTTTATCTGGATATTTTGTTACTTCGTATTTTTCATATTCTTTATTTTCAACAAACCTTTTATTATATTCCATTATTTCATTTAATTTATTCATATTCTATACCCCAAATTTAAAATTAATATAACAATACTATTTTACCAATAAATATAAAAAATTATATACAAAAAAACCTCTAGCAATTTGCTAGAGGTTTTGGCGGAGAGAGTGGGATTCGAACCCACGGTACGCTCACACGCACGCCGGTTTTCAAGACCGGTGCCTTAAACCAACTCGACCATCTCTCCTCGGAACAATTGTTATTATATCAATGGACAAATATTATGTCAACACTTTTATTAAAATTTTTTTAAATAATTTATTTGCATTTAATAAACTACTAGATAGATTGCTTAAATAATCACTTCTTCTATTAATAATTTAAAATACCATTTTCTAAAATTAACTTAAATATTTTTAAAACTAAAGAGTTAAGAAATTTAAAATTCTTAACTCTCTTTTTTAATTTTTACATATCTGAAAGTTTTCCGTGCTTTTCGTAGTTAGTTATTCTATCAACTTTATTTTCTTCATTAACAAAAACAACCTTTGGCTTATGTTCTTTAATTTCCTCTTCATCTAAATCACAATAAGCCATTAATATAATTTTATCCCCAACTTGTACACACCTTGCAGCTGCTCCATTTAAACAAATCATTCCTGAGCCTCTTTCACCTGCAATTGTATATGTTTCAAATCTTGCCCCATTATCTATATCTACAATATGAACTTTTTCGTATTCATATATTCCTGCCGCATCTAATAAATCTTCATCAACAGTAATACTTCCTACATAATTTAATTCAGCTTGTACTACAGTTGCTCTGTGTATTTTACCTTTTAACATATTTATCTTCATTAATTGCTTCTCCTCTTACTATAACTCATAAGTAAAGTTATCTATTAATCTTGTTTTTCCTATAAATACTGCTACTGCTACTAATACAGATTTACTAATTTCTTTTACATTTTCCATAGAAAAACTATCTACAACCTCTATATAATCAATTTTGGCAAGCTTTTCTTCATCAATTTTATTCTCTATTATTTTTATAATATTTTCCGCTTTTCTTTCACCATCTTGAATTTTACTTTTAGCTAAAGTTAAAGCTTTATTTAAAATTGTCGCTGCATCTCTTTCCTCTTCTGATAGATAAGTATTTCTTGAACTTTTGGCAAGTCCATCCTCTTCTCTGACTATAGGACAACCTATTACTTCAACATCAATATTTAAATCTCTTACCAATCTTTTTATAATAGCTAACTGTTGAGCATCTTTTTCTCCAAAATATGCTCTATCAGGAGTAACTATATTAAATAATTTAGTTACTACAGTACAAACGCCTCTAAAATGAGTTGGTCTACTTTTCCCACATAATCCACTTGTTAATCCATTCATATCAACAAAACTAGAAAAATCATCAAAATATATTTCTTCATTTGTAGGATGGAATATAATATTTGCTCCAGCTCTTTCACAAACTACACTATCTCTTTCTAAATCTCTTGGATAAGTTGATAAATCTTCTTTAGGTCCAAATTGCATTGGATTAACAAATATACTTACAACAACTCTATCATTTTCTTGTGAAGCTCTTTTTATTAAACTCTCATGCCCCTCATGTAAATATCCCATAGTAGGAACAAAACCTATTTTAAGCGCTTGAGTTTTCCATTCTTTAACTAAGTTTCTCACTTCATTAATAGTATTTAAAACTTTCATTTTTATACCCCTTAATATAGTTTTTCTATAACTTCATCATTTATTTTAAAAGAATGCTCTTCTGCTGGAAAAACCCCATCACGAACTTCCTCTATATACTTCTTAAATGCTATATCCATTTTCTCACCTAAATTTTCATATTTCTTAACGAACTTAGGTGTAAAATCACTATACATACCTAACATATCTTGATAAACAAGAATTTGACCATCACATTCTGCTCCCGCACCTATTCCTATTGTAGGTATAGATAATTTTTCAGTTATTATTGCTGCAAGCTTAGCTGGAACACATTCTAATACAACTGCAAAAGCCCCTGCTTTTTCAACTGCTAAAGCTGCTTCAATAAGATTTTTTGCAGCTTCCTCATCTTTACCTTGAACCTTAAATCCACCAAATGCATTTACCGATTGAGGTGTTAATCCTATATGTGCCATAACTGGTATAGATGCTTTAACTATAGCCTCTATCTTATCACACACTTCAATACCACCTTCAAGTTTAACAACATGTGCTCTACCTTCTTTAATTAATCTTCCTGCATTAACTACAGCATCATATATAGAAGCTTGATATGACATAAAAGGCATATCTGCTACCACCAATGTATTTTTTACACCTCTTGAAACTGCCCTAGTATGATGAATCATATCCTCCATAGTAACTGATAAAGTATCTTCATATCCTAAGCAAACCATACCTAAAGAATCACCTACTAATATTCCGTTAATACCTGCATTATCAATTAATTTTGCTGTTGAATAATCATATGCTGTAAGCATTGTTAACTTTTCTTTTTTTTCCTTTGCTTGTCTAAATGTAACTGCTGTATTTTTCATAACTACTCTCCTAAATATTCCTCTAAATTTCTATAGTTTTTATCACTATTTTTAACTTTTGCTATCTTCAAAATATTTTTTGATAATAATCTATACAATTCTTTATCCTCTTCACGCAAAACACTAAAATGATTAATTATTGTTCCTAAATCTCCTCTTTCTACAGGACCAGTTAAGCTATTTATTGTTCCTTTTTCTTTGATATTCTTTAAATTAAACTCTATTAATGGATATAATGCTTTTATAGCCATTTCATCTGAAAATCCACATTCTTTGAGATAATTAACACCGTTATTAATTAATCCTAAAACTAAATTACTTACTGTTACAGATGCAGCATGATACAAAGCTTTATTTTCTTTATTAATAACGCCTACATCATTTCCTAAATAGCTAAATAACTGTTTAAAATATTCTATATGTTTTTCATGACCTTCAATTGTGATAAATGCTTGAGATAAATTTTTATAAGAATTATATTTGTCCGAGATAGCGAACATTGGATGAATAGAATAACCATAAGCACCATGATTATTTATATTTGAAAAGATTTCTGAAGAAATAGAGCCACTACAATGGCAAATTATTTTTTCTTTAATAGGTAACTTTTTTATTTCATTCCACACACTTTTAATTTGTCCATCTTGTGTAGTAATGAATATAGCATCACTATCATTTATTATATCTTCTAATTTTTCATATTGTCTTGTATTCGTGAAAACTGCAGCTTCTTTTGCTGAATGCCCTGTCTTACTATAATACCCACTTACGTCTATATTGTTTTCTTTTAGATATTTTCCTAAGGAAAATCCGACTTTTCCTGCTCCAATAAATCCAAAATTTATAATTATCACCTCCTAAAAGAGTGTGACACTATTTAGTCCCATTCAACTTATGATATGAGCTATTTCTTTAATCTTTAAAATTCAAATATATCTTGGTGCGGTTTAATTAAAATACCACCCATAATAAATTTACCATATTTCTATTTTTTGTCAATACTACTTGTATTTCTCACCCTACTTTGATAATTTATTTTCTTAACTAAAGGATTTAATACTATATTTTACTGAAATTTTAGATTAATAATTAATTTAAAACATAAAAAAATAAGATATACCTAAATTTTTATAAAATTTAGGTATATCTATAGAATAAATTAATTATTAAATTTATAAATTATATATTATCTTATAACGTCCATTCCACCCATATATGGTCTTAATGCCTCTGGTATATTAATAGAACCATCTTCGTTTAAGTTATTTTCTAAGAATGCAATTAACATTCTTGGTGGAGCAACAACTGTATTGTTTAAAGTATGTGCAAAATATCTGCCGTTTTCTCCATTTACACGTATTTTTAATCTTCTAGCTTGAGCATCTCCTAAGTTAGAACAGCTTCCTACTTCAAAGTATTTTTGTTGTCTTGGAGACCAAGCTTCAACATCAATAGATTTAACCTTTAAATCTGCTAAATCACCTGAACAGCATTCTAAAGTTCTTACTGGAACATCTAAAGAACGGAATAATTCTACAGTATATTTCCATAATTTTTCAAACCATTCTTTGCTTTCTTCTGGTTTACAAACAACTATCATTTCTTGCTTTTCAAATTGATGTATTCTGTAAACGCCTCTTTCTTCTATACCATGAGCACCTTTTTCTTTTCTGAAACATGGTGAATAACTTGTTAATGTTTGAGGAAGAGTTTCTTCTTTTAATATAGTATCAATGAACTTACCAATCATAGAGTGTTCACTAGTACCGATTAAGTATAAATCTTCACCTTCAATTTTATACATCATAGATTCCATTTCAGCAAAACTCATAACTCCAGTAACTACTTCGCTACGAATCATGAAAGGTGGGATACAGTAAGTAAATCCTTTATTAATCATGAAATCTCTAGCATAAGAAAGTATTCCTGATTGTAATCTTGCAATATTCCCCATTAAGTAATAGAATCCATTACCTGCAACCTTTCTTGCACCATCTAAATCAATACCATTTAATTTTTCCATTATTTCTGTATGATATGGTATTTCAAATGATGGAACTACAGGCTCACCAAAACGTTCTACTTCAACATTTTCGCTATCATCTTTTCCAATTGGAACAGTTGGATCGATAATATTAGGTATAACTAACATTATATTTTTAATTTTTTCTTGAAGTTCATTTTCTTTAACTTCTAATTCTGCAAGACGAGCTGCTTGTTCATTAACTTTTGCTTTTAATTCTTCAGCTTCATCTCTTTTGCCTTGACCCATTAATACACCAATTTGCTTAGAAATAGTTTTTCTATTTGATCTTAAAGAATCTGCCTCTTGTTGTGTTGCTCTGCTTTCTACATCTAAAGCAATTACTTCATCAACTAATTCCAATTTTTGATCTTGGAATTTGTTTTTAATGTTTTGTTTAACTATTTCAGGATTTTCTCTTAAAAATTTTAAATCTAACATAATATCCTCCTACATATTTATTGTATTTTTCTAAATTTTTCTAAATAAAAAGGAGTCCACGTCCCTAAAAAGGGACGAAGAACTCCGTGTTGCCACCCTAATTGATAATAAATACTCTTTATTATCCACTCTTTATAAAACTAACGTATTTAGCACGTACTGCTCATCACAGTCCCTCCAAGGTGGATTCATAAAACATTGTTATCAGTTCACACCAAATCCACTGACTCTCTTAAAACAATAATCTTATTACTAGCCTTTTCAACGGTTTAAGCATTATATTAATATATTATTAAATATATTACAATTTCCTACATTTTGTCAATACATTTACTCTCATATTAAACTATAAACTTTAGTCAATTAAGTCTCTTGTACAAATTATATCAACACCACTATTTAAAATATTTTTACATACAACACTCCCTCTTTTAATAGGAGTACTTACATATATTCTACTTACTACTTTAGACATTTCTACCCATAACTCTTTGTCAACTTCATTGCTACTCTTTATTGGAACAACATTATATCTATCATTCCCTTTAACTCTTACTATTGAAGTGAAAATATCTTTCTTACTCATATATTCTCTCCTCCTATATAATTTTAAATACTTTTAAATTCTTTTATTCTTCCTGAAATTACATTAGAATTTTTAGAGTCATCAACTATATCAGTTATTTTCTTACCAAGCTCTCTAGATAATATTTTTATTATTTTTTCATTACAATATGCACCATGACAATTACCAAATCCAGCTCCAGTTCTTCTCTTTACACCTTTAACAGTTCTTGCTCCTAATGGTCTTCTAATGGAATCTACTATCTCGCCTTCAGATACATTATTGCACATGCAAACAATTTTTCCATACCTATCATCTAATCGTATAACTTCATTTATTTCTTCTCTATTCATTTCTCTAAATCTATAGAATTCTCTTCTTTTATCTATGAAGTTTTTATTTAAAGTACAATTTAAATTATGCCCAAGTGTATCACATAACATCTTCGCAATAGCTGGTGCTAATGTTACCTTTCCATAGTGAGTACCTATAACACTAATATATCCCTTATCAACTTGAGTGTCATCTACTACTATAGAATCTTTATCATAGCTTTCTCTAAATAAATTATTTATATTACCCTTATTTAACTCTTTCAATAAATTTCCTGCATACTCTAAATTATCATCTAAACTAGTTTTTTCTGTACTCTTTATTCCAATTAATGATCCACCATTTAATATAGGTGTAGATACTACAAACGTATCCTTATCAAAAGTTTTAGTTACTATTCTTTGTAATTTATTTTCATAATTATCATCAATTAAAATATAACTCATATTTTTAAATGCATTAACATCATTATTACTTTCTTTTTCTTCAACTATACCTTGTTCATTTATATAAATCTCATTTGCTATTGTGTTTATTACAACTTTACACATAAACTTATTCTTATTAGTTACAACTCTGAATCCTTTAGTTATATTTTGAATAGTTAAAACTTCTTCTTCTAATCTAAAGTTTACGCCATTATCAAAAGCAACTTCAGCATAAGCAATAGCTAAATCATATGGCGCTACTATCGCAACATTCTGAGAATATAAACCTTTCTTAACTTCCATATTAATGTTAGGCTCTATTTCATATACTTCATCAGGTTCTATTAAGTATACTCCATCTATACCTCTTCTTATTGCCCTATCATACATTTCTCCTAACTTTACTACTCCATTATTATCATTTACTACTCTTAAAGCCCCTATCCTTTTAAATGGAACATCAAATTTTTCGCATAAGTCTTCTAATAATATATTTCCTATATACTCAAGTCCAGCCATAACATTATTAGATGTCTCTGAACCATCATATACTATTGATGTATTTACAAAAGAAACATCATCTGCAATATCATATTCCTTTTCAATTACAGCTATATTTAAATTATATTTAGATAACTCATAAGCTACAGCACAACCTATTATACCGCCACCTAAAACTAAAACATCATAATCCATAATTTAATACCCCTATTTTATAAAATGAAACCTTTTTCTTTTAATTCTTGTTTTATCAAATCCATATTTTCTAAAGAATCAGCTGAAATAGTGTGAAGATGTACTCCATCAGTTAATATTGATAAAGGTTTTGCTTTTGCCTCATTAAGTGCACTCTTAAATTTATTTAAATCATTTAGGTTTTTTATCATAATCGTGCCTCTTATTTCTCCATAAATTGGATGTTCAACTATAACATCTTCTATTATTCCACCATATTTAACTACAATTTCAAGCTCATCTATCATTTCATTATCACTATGATTTACTGCTATTATTGATTTTATTCTATTTTCCTTTTCCTCATTTATCATATAGCCATCTGGTGTTGCTATAATATTATTTCCTTTAGCTCTTAAAATAGCAATATCTTTAACAATTATTTGTCTAGTAACATTAAATTTTTCTGCTAGTATAGTTCCTTTAATTGCACCTTTTTCTCCATGTAACAATTCAACAATACTATTTCTTCTTTCATCAGCTTTCATACTTCACCCCATTTACTTAATTCTTATTATCACATTCTCTAATAACTTGTAGCAATTTACTTTCATTAGTGATTTTATTATTGTGATGATATCTAATAGTATCTAAAAACTCCTTATCATACACATTTAATTTTTTTAATATGTTTGCACCTTTTTCAGCGTGATTATAATATGCATCTACAACTTTAAAACTGTCATATTTTTTAAGCTTACCTTTAGTCAATTTATTAAGAATAACAACAGCTGATTTCTCAAATAAATTAAGACTATACTCACTTTTGCCTATATCATGAAGAAGAGCTGCTTTAGCTACTCTATTTACATTCATATTCTTTTCTTTAGATATATCTATAGCATCTTTACAAACTCTTATGCAATGATGTTTATCTGGCTTCTTTAATTTATTAAATAATTTTTTTTCATCGCTATTTAAAAATTTATTTACATATGTAGTATCTACATCCTGTAATAGTGACTTTGCTGCCCATATAAATTGTTTTACTCTATAAACTGACATTATTACCACCTTATCTTTAACATATTTTGTAATAGGCATTCATATTAATAATACCACTATTTTATATCATTTTAAAATATAAATACATTTCTATTTATCTACATTTACTGTATATTTTCAACAAATTTAAAGTTTTATATAACAAAAAAAGCTACGATTTATATCGTAGCTTTTGGTGGAGGTAAAGGGATTCGAACCCTTGACCCCTTGCGTGCAAGGCAAGTGCTCTCCCAACTGAGCTATACCCCCAAAAATGGTGGACCTTCAGGGACTCGAACCCCGGGCCGACCGGTTATGAGCCGGTTGCTCTAACCAACTGAGCTAAAGATCCTTATTACCTGGCAACGTTCTACTCTCCCACACGGTCACCCATGCAGTACCATTGACGCTGTAGAGCTTAACTTTCCTGTT
>NZ_JAJKGM010000099.1:0-1268 GCF_021412605.1 Clostridium celatum | reverse complement strand
TGGTCTTATGTCAATATTTTGGACACAAAAAGTCAAACTTTTTTATGCTGCACTTCTAGCTAATAATTCACATTGATCTGGAGTCATGTAATTAATAGAAGAGTGTAGCCTTTTTCTGTTATACCAACCTTCAATATATTTAAAAATAGCCATATTAGCTTCTTCGAAGGTACGGTATGTATTTCTATATATTTCTTCCTTTTTTATTAATGAATGAAAAGATTCTATACAAGCATTATCATATGGACAACCTTTTTTACTAAACGATTGTATAATATTAAACTCTTTGCATAGCTCCCTTAAATCATTGCTAGTGTATTGAGAGCCTAAATCGCTATGAAATATTAATTGCTTATTCTTATCGGGAGATTGGCTGTAATAAGCATTTTTTAAGGCTTTAACAACTAAATCATTAGTCATTCTCTGACCGAAAGCGTAGCCAATTATTTTTTTAGAATATAAGTCTAGAACTGAAGCTAAATAGCACCAACCATCTTTGATAGTATAAATATATGTAATATCTCCTACCCATTTTTCGTTAATAGAAGTAGTAGTAAAATCTCTTTTCAAAACGTTTTCTAAATCTTCTGCTACCTTTTTACTTGAATGAGGTTTGTATTTTTTTACAGTTACTGCACAAAGGCCAAGTTCAGTCATTCGTCTTTGAACTCGCTTCAATGATACATTGAATCCTTCTATACCAAGTATATGATGAATCCTAGGAGCACCATATATGCCTTTATTCTCTTTATATATCCTTTTAATAGCTGATTTTAATTCCTCATTTTCTAATTCTCTTGCAGATTTAGTTTTATCAAAAGATTTATAATATGTGCTTCTGGCTACGCCTAGAACGGTACACATAGTCTTAATATCATGTTTGTTTTTATTGCTATTTATAAATTCTATTAATTCATCTAATTTCTTGTTGCAAATATGGCCATAGCTTTTTTTAATATTTCATTTTCCTCTTTAATTCTTGCCATTTCTTTTTTTAAAGCCTTAACTTCCTTTAATGTCATAACTTCATTTTCATCTACTTTAATTTCTTTTACATCTTTAACCCAGCCGTTAATTGTTGATTTTGCAATGCCATATTCGCTACTTAGCTCTGCTAAGCTCATTCCTGACTTAAATAATTCTACTATCATATCTTTATATTCTTGATCGTATCTTCTGCCCTTTCCCATAATGGACACATCCTTTCTTAACTAAATATTATTTTACTTAGTTCGATTTAATGTGTCCACTACTTTATACTAACACCA
>NZ_JAJKGM010000098.1:0-1276 GCF_021412605.1 Clostridium celatum | reverse complement strand
GAATCTGTTAAGCTGATATGAAAAAATAGCTTGATTTTTCATAGAATTGCTCGCTCTTTGAAAATTATATAAGTTTAAAAGTTTTATTGCATGGCTAATAAGGCTGCAATAAAATTGATTTTTTGCAGGTTAAATAAAGGTATTAAGTTTAATTAAGCTGCTGAGAACCAAGAGTTTTTAGCAAAGCTATCGCTAGCGAATCCAGCAACTTCTGCTGGAGTACAGTTATTTAATGATCCATGTGGTCTAATAAAATTATAGTGAAAGATAAATAAGTAAATTAGGTTATTAGCTTTATCAAAAGAGTTAAATCCTTTTTTAGCTTTATACCAAGCTTTAAATGTCTTGTTAAATGATTCTATTAAGTTATTATTTACGTCACTAGACATTGGAGCTACAGGTAAATGTTCAGTATTTGGCAATACTGTAGCGACAGCTTCATTATACGAAGGTAATCTATCGGTTATAAAGTAAGTTGGTTCACCACAAGTTTTGGCCTCATTTATTAGTATATAAGCAGAATCAGAACTTCTAGACTTAGTTAGATGAAATGCTAGAATAAATCTAGTTTCAGAATCAATAGCTAACCATAGATAGTATCTTTCACCGTTAATAAATACTACCGTTTCATCAGCGTGCCAATCGTCAGATTGTAAGTTTAAATTAGCTTTAAATTTATCAGCTTTCTGTTTAAAGAAAGGTGCAAATTTATTAGTCCAACTTGCTATAGTAACATGGGATACCTTAATACCAGAGTTAATCATCAAGAATTGAGAAATAGCTCTTGTTGATGAATTATTTAAAAAGTATAGTGTTAATGCAGTTAGTATTACATGTAGCGGAAAACGCATTCCTTTCATTGAAAGGGAACCACTAACTAATTCACTAGAAGCTGTATCAATATTGGTGGTGTGATGTTTTACTATTATGTGATTACACTTCTTGTTATTGCACTTATAGCGATTGTAATGTTTATATGCATGATGTAAGTAAGTTCCCTTACCGCATCTAGGACATTTAGGATTATTAAGTTTAGGACGTCCGTCACCGTCGCCTATGGCGAATTGGCGTTTACACTGCTTACATTGATACTTTTGTTTAGCCTGCTTATTCATACCAAACTTATATAGTTTATCAGAATTACAGCGTGGGCATTTTATATTAGTTTTGCTCATTGTTCTTCTCTCCTTTTCAAAGGGGGTATTATTTAGTCTCGCAAACTTATTGTATTTCCTTAGGTTGAGAAGAGCAATGTTCATATAACTTAACAGATCGA
>NZ_JAJKGM010000096.1:0-1352 GCF_021412605.1 Clostridium celatum | reverse complement strand
CTGACAAAGTGTCAGTAGTCTTTAATTTTATACAAATATGTAATATAATTTAAAATATATTAATTTATTACATAGAGGTTTTACGAATGATAAACGAAAGAAGAGAAGCACAAAATGAAATGGAAGTGGTGATGCTAGAACAATTAGTTCCGCAAGACCATTTATTAAGAAAAATAGATAAATATATAGATTTTTCATTTATTAGAGATTTAACTAGGGATTTGTATTGTCATACAAATGGTCGACCAGCAGTTGATCCGGTAGTTTTATTTAAGATGCTATTTATCGGATATCTTTATGGCATACGCTCCGAAAGGCAACTAGTTAAAGATATAGAAGTTAATTTAGCATATAGATGGTTTTTAGGATATTCTATCACTGAGAAAATTCCAGATGCATCTACTATAAGTCAAAATAGAATTAGAAGATTTAAAGGTACTGATATTCCACAAAAAATATTCGATAATATAGTTATTCAGGCTATTGAAAAGGGATTAGTCGGTGGTAAAATTCTTTACTCTGACTCAACACATATAAAAGCTAACGCTAATAAGCGTAAGTTTGAAAAAATTGAGGTTCAAGTAACACCTAAGGAATACATGGAACAACTAGATATTGATGTAAATTTAGACAGGGAAAATCATAATAAAAAACCTTTAAAACCAAGAAAAGTAAAAGAAGACACGAAGGAAATTAAGAAAAGTACTACCGATCCCGATAGTGGCTATATGATGAGAGATAATAAGCCAGAAGGTTTCTTTTATTTAGATCACCGAACTGTAGATAGTAAAAATAATATAATTATGGATGTACATGTTACCCCTGGTAACGTCAGCGATAGCGAGCCAATACTAAAAAGGATAGATAGAATTGAAGAAACATTTAATATAAAACCTAAGTATCTTGGGTTAGATGCAGGATATTCAACTAATCCTATTTTTAAAGGAATAACAGATAGAGATATAATACCAGTTATTGCATATAGACGTTCTCCTCACAAAAAAGGAATGTATACAAAGAATAAATATATATATGATTATGATAAAGACATATATATTTGCCCCAATAATGTTGCTTTAATATATAAAACAACGACTCGCGAAGGCTATAAAGAATATAGATGTTTTGAAGAAATATGTATGTGTTGTCCTCATAAAGATAAGTGTCTTGGAGAAAAATCTAAATATAAAATAATTAGAAGACATGTTTGGGAAAATCACAAAGACGATAATAAAAACTTTCTTAGAACCGAGAAGGGAAAAGGAATTTATGATAGAAGAAAAGAGACAGTTGAGCGAAGCTTCGCAGATTCAAAAAATCTGCATGGGCTTCGCTATGCTCGCTTCCGCGGA
>NZ_JAJKGM010000095.1:0-1527 GCF_021412605.1 Clostridium celatum | reverse complement strand
GGGTGACCGTGTGGGAGAGTAGAACGTTGCCAGGTAATACAAAGCACTTAGTATAAAGCTAGGTGCTTTTTTGTTATCTAAAATTATAATTTTAAAGATAATCAACGTTCCACTTTGACGCTTGAATAAAATAAAAGTATGTTTACTTTTACTAGAGGAGTTACTGGAGTGTTATTGGAGCATTAAAAATTGTTTACCAGAATGTTATAAGGGAGGATAAAGGCATTTAGATTAGCTTCTAAGCGCTTTTAATTAGTTAAAATAATAAAATATTATGGTGTTTTATCAGTTATAGCTAGGATTAGATAAAATTAAGATTTTTATTGAAGATGTATATAAAAAGGAATTATAGATCAAAATTTTATTAGGATAAGCATTATTAAATAAGAAAGTAAACTATATCGAAATAGTTTATTATAATGTCCAATAACAAGGGGAGAGTTCGAATTTGAATACTCCTTTTTTTATTATTTTTATAAATAAGACTGAAATTTATTTATTGATGGTACAAAATCAAAATTAATGCTATTAGAAATAGATTTATCTAAAAAGGTATATTGATAAATTTGAATAAAAATTACAAAAGAAAATAGAGGAAGAATTACTAGATATAAATTATCAATTGAATTTTTAATTATATGTATTCAATTAAAAAATTCTCGGCTGATTAATACGTCTTATTTTTATTATTAAATTAGGATGATATATACTACAGTGTTATATTAATATGAGAGAAAGAAGTTACAAAGGATGTTATTAGATATAAATAGCTAAAAAAATTGTAAAAGAGTCATGTTTAATAGAAAATATATTAAAGTTTAATGAGTATTTGAGTTTATTAGGTCACCTTTTAAACAATTAAAAAATATAAAGATATTATTATATAGTAATGAAGATTAAAACAAACTGGAATTACTAATTAAAGAATAACAATTAATTAATATAGACTAATAAGTAATAAGTTAATATTTTTGTTGCTTTTCATTTATTTTATAAATTTTTTTATAAAATAAAGTATTAATAAGAAGAGTTTTTATCAGTGTTAATAATGTTAATTATGTTGATAACTATAAATTAGAGATATTTATATGTTGTGGATAATGTGTATTTAGGGGATAAGTATTTAAAGAAATAACAACACTGTACCTAGTGTATCAACATAAGAAAAATGGAGTATATGATTGAATTTTAGAGAAAAATTATATTTAATGTCAAAATTTAATTAATAATAAATAATTATATGTTTCAGGAAATGATATTATAAGTCATGTCCTGAGGGACACAGCCGATAACCATAAAGGATAATCACAAAAGATAAGTTAACAAAAACAACATGAAAAAATGTTGAAAAAATATGTTGACAGATAAGTGAGTCGGTGATAAGATAAGGAAGTCGCTTGAGGGCGACATAGAAAATGGTCTTTGAAAATTGAACAGAATATAGTTAAAATAAACCAGCAATTCTTTTGAGAGTCTTAAAATAAAGACTCAAAGTAATTTGAGCAAATGATTAAACTTTTTAGTGAG
>NZ_JAJKGM010000094.1:0-1612 GCF_021412605.1 Clostridium celatum | reverse complement strand
ATTAAATTTTATCCACAACTAATAATAGAAAAACCCTCTGTTTTTAAACAGGGGGTTTTTCAACAAACTGAAAAATATAAGGGCTACTTTTTAATGTAGCCCTTATATTTTTTAATATATATTAAGTTTGTTCTCGCATTTCAAACTTTTTATCAATTCTTAACTAATTAAATGTTGGTTTTATTGTAGTATTTCCATCTTTAACAACAATTTTCCCCTTAGCTATAACCATATCTATATCTAATGTATCCTCATTTACAATTACTAAATCAGCATCTCTTTCTTTCTCTATTTTTCCTTTATTATTTAATTTTAATACTTCTGCAACATTTGAAGTTATAACTTTTATAGCATCCTCAATAGGAACATTATACTCTTTTATACTATCCTTAACTTCCCTATAAAGAGTTTCAACAGAACATATTCCAAGTCCAACTAATTTCCCATCGTTATCAAATACAGGCATACTTCCATTCCCATCAGAAGAAAATGTTATATGTTTAATATCCACTCCATTTTTTAATAAAAGTGTTAATCCTTCACATGCCCTTAATTCTCCTGGCTCTAAAAATCTTGGATCAGAGCTTGTAGTTAAATCAATAAATCCTCCCTTTTTAGCATATTCAATTCCTACTTTAAATAATTTATCACTTCTATTAATATGTGTCGGTAAAAGTTGAGTTGGAGGTATTTCAGTTTCTTCTATTACCTTAAATAAATATTCTAACCTTCTTGCTCCATCACCTAAATGAACATTAACAATTCCTGCTTTTCCTGATAATATCCCTCCGACTCTAGCTTGGGCTACAGTATTAACAAAATCCTGATAAGTTGCTTGTGAACTTCTATGGTCGGATAAAGCTACTTCTCCCACACCAATAATCTTATCAACCATCATAAGATCACCTTTTATACTATCTGTTATAGTTTTAACTGGTATTTCATAAGACCCTGTATAACAATAAGATGTTATACCTTCCTCTTCTAATCCGTTAGCTTTTGCAATTAATGACCTCATATTTCGGCATATTCCATCAGTACCTATACATCCAACCACTGTAGTTATACCAGCTTCAATTAATGAAACTATTGATATTTCTGGAGTTCTAGTCTTAAATCCACCTTCTCCTCCTCCACCAATAATGTGAACATGACAGTCCAAAAATCCAGGAAATAATATTTTCCCCTTGCCATCTATTACACTTATATTAACAAAATTATCAGGAATATTTAAATTATCATATATTCCTTCTATTTTATCATTTACTATAACTACATCCTTTTTACCTAACTTTTCTGGAGCATAAACATTTATATTTTTAATAACTGTAATCAAATTTAAGTCCTCCTCTATATCAACAAAAAATTAATCCAAAATTTCAATATAATTATTACTAATAGTAAATGAAATTTTCTATAAAAAACATACATCTTATTATCAAAGTTATTATTTTACTTTTTGCATCTATATATGCCCTTTTAGGTAAATCAATAAATATAATAAAAGTTATCAACTGAATGAGTAAATTTTACAAAATAAATATCCACCAGCTTAGCTGGTGGTTTTTCTTTCGCCCTATAAGGGCATTTTACTAGCAAGCATCTTAAGATG
>NZ_JAJKGM010000093.1:0-1634 GCF_021412605.1 Clostridium celatum | reverse complement strand
GGACACATCCTTTCTTAACTAAATATTATTTTACTTAGTTCGATTTAATGTGTCCACTACTTTATACTAACACCAAAATGATATTCACTATAATCACAAATATTAGCCAATGTATTAATTGAAATATTATTAGAATAATTATCATGTATATAATTTAGAACTAATTTTACTTTATCTGTAACTTTAGTATTTATTATATTTTTATCAGTATTTGTTACTATTAAATTTCCTTTATAGAATAGTGAAAATAACTTATATAGTAAGGATTTTAATTCTAATTCATAAGCAATATCCTTTTCTTTATAACAGGTAATTATATCTTTTATAACCGTTAGTATATTATCATAGTAGGTATCATTATTTTTTATAATAAGTGGAATCTGATGATTATTATTTAAAATCGGAGAGATATACTTAAGTAAAGCTCCATCTGTATTCAGACTCTTAAGCATATCAATATTAAATACGAAAGAAGTCCAAGAAAGTGTGATATCATTAATACTATTTAGTGTATGAAGTTTTTGAGGTCCAATCATTAATATATCACCTTTTTCTATAATGAATGCTTCTAAATCTATTTTATAATTGCATCTTCCGTCAATAACTAATATAACTTCAAATTCTTCATGCCAATGAATTGGTATTGAAGGGGAGATTACTGGATCTATGCGACCTTCATAAAGAGAAAAAGGCATAATAAAATTACCATGTTGAATATTTTCTTTTAAATCATGAAATTGTAAATTATTCATAAATACTCCTTTTAGCAGAATTGTTATAATAAATGTTGTTATATTGCAAGTATATAATAAATTTTAACATTATAATAACATTATAGTTATATTTTTAAAATAGATTTTCAAAAAGGATGGTAATATATGAGAACTGAGAAAGATAAGATGATATCAGGAGATTTATACATAGCTTCTGATGAATTACTAGTTAAAGAAAGATTAAATGCTAGAATATTAACTAGATTATATAATAATACATTAGAAACTGAAATAGAAAAAAGAACTGAAATATTAAGAGAACTTTTAGGTTCTATGGGGAATAATATCTATATTGAGCCTACTCTAAAATGTGATTACGGATATAACATAAATGTTGGCGAAAATTTTTATGCTAACTTTGATACCGTAATTTTAGATGTTTGTCCAGTTAATATAGGCAAAAATGTATTTTTAGCTCCAGGTGTACACATTTATACTGCAACACATCCTCTAAACGCTGAGGAAAGAAATAGTGGCGCTGAATTTGGAAAACCAGTAACTATAGGGGATAGTGTATGGATAGGTGGTAGAGCTGTTATTTGTCCAGGTGTAACAATCGGTAATAATGTTGTAATTGCAGCAGGTGCAGTAGTAACTAAAGATATACCTAATAATGTACTTGTTGGAGGAAATCCAGCAAAAATTATAAAAACTATAGAGTAATTATTTATGAAACTTTATTTTAATTATATCCAAAATTTTATATTTTATTAGATAAATTTACCTCTTTTATTGTAATTAAAATATGTTTCATATAAAAAAGCAGAGCATGAAATCATGCTTTGCTTTTTTGTGTGTGCCCAGCATGGGCAACAACTTGACGGTGAAAGTCCGTTGTGGGCTTGGTAGTGGGAACCACTA
>NZ_JAJKGM010000092.1:0-1655 GCF_021412605.1 Clostridium celatum | reverse complement strand
TGATATGCTCCCTTTATAGTAGACAGTTAAAATAATAAAACTGTCATTACTATAGAGGGAGCAATTTTTATGGGAAGAAAAGCTAAGATATCATATGAAATTAAATTTAAATTTATAGAAAAGTATTTAAATGGAAATATATCTCAAATAGGTATAGCCAGAGAATTAGGATTACATCCAAGTAGTATTCAGGGATGGATACGTAAATATAAAGCCTTCGGCCCGGAAGGATTAAAAACCATTAAGAAAAATACTCATTATAGTTCTGAACTCAAGCTTAGTGCAGTTAAAGATTATATTAATGGAAAAGGTTCATTAGCAGATATATCTTTAAAATATAATCTTTCCTGTACAGGTATTCTCACACAATGGATAAATAAGTATAATAAATGTCATAAAACATGTAAATCTCATAATAACAAAGGAGATCATATTATGACTAACGGAAGAAAAACTACATATGAAGAAAGAATAGAAATAGTTGCATTTTGTATTGCTAACGCTAACGATTATAATTTAACTGCAAATAAATATAAGGTTTCTTATCAGCAAGTTTATACTTGGATTAATAAATATAATCGAGGTGGATATGAAGCACTAGTCGACAGACGCGGTAAGCGTAAAAAACTTGAAGACTTAAGCGAATATGAGAAAATTGCTGCACAATTAAAACTTTTAGAATCTGAAAATAGACGTTTAAAAATGGAGAATGATTTCTTAAAAAAGTTAGACGAAATCGAAAGGAGGTAGATAAATATATAGCAATTATGGAACTTAACCAGTCTGGATATTCGATATCTGAATTATGCAAATGTGCAAGGATTAGTAGATCTTCATATTATAAATGGTTAAATAGAAAAGAAACTCAAAGAGATAAAGAAAATAAAGAAATTTCGAATGAAATTATTAAGATATATTCTGAGGTAAAAGGTATTTATGGCTATAGAAGAATAACTTTAAATTTAAATAAAACTCTAGGTTCTAATTACAATCATAAACGTATTTATAGATTAATGAAATCTATGAATATGTCTGCTGTAATTCGTAAGAAGAGAAAGAGATATGTTCATAGCACCCCTCAAATAACTGCTGAAAATTTATTAAATAGAAACTTTATAACTGAAAATATTAATGAAAAATGGTTAACTGATGTTACAGAATTTAAATTAACTAACGGAACAAAAGCTTATCTAAGTGCGATTTTAGATCTTGGAGACAATAGCATCGTTTCTTATGTATTAGGTACTTCTAATAATAATAAATTAGTTTTTGATACACTAGATAAAGCTGTTATAACTAATCCGACGGCAACGCCACTATTTCATAGTGATCGCGGGTTTCAATATACAAGTAAGAGCTTTAAACTTAAGCTAGATGCTATTAATGCCAAACAAAGTATGTCTAGAGTTGGGCGATGTATTGATAATGGACCTATGGAAGGTTTTTGGGGAATATTAAAATCTGAAATGTATTATTTACAAAAGTTTCATACTTACGAACAGCTTGAAAAAGCTATAGATGAATATATAGAATTTTATAATACAAAAAGAATACAAAAAAAGCTAAAAGGCATGGCTCCACTTGAATATAGGAGTCATACCTTAGCATCATAATTTTTTATTATTTACCCTGTCTACTTGACGGGGGGCAGTTCA
>NZ_JAJKGM010000091.1:0-1662 GCF_021412605.1 Clostridium celatum | reverse complement strand
CGATAGCTCAGTCGGTAGAGCAGAGGACTGAAAATCCTCGTGTCCCTGGTTCGATTCCTGGTCGAGCCACCAGGAAAAAAGCACTAACATTTGTTAGTGCTTTTTATTTTATATGAATTTATAATTACAGTATATTTAAGTCATTTAAAATAGTATTAATATGTTCCTTCACTTTAACTTTTCTATATTCCTTTACAAGAACTCCATTTTCGTCAATTATAAAAGTACTTCTTTCAATACCCATAACTTTTTTTCCATACATATTTTTTTCTTTTATTACATTAAATAAATTGCAAACTTCTTCTTTTTCATCACTTAAAAGAACAAAAGGAAGATTAAGTTTTTCAATAAATTTATTATGTGATTTTAATGAATCCCTGCTAACACCTAAAATTACAACATTATTATCAATAAAGTTGCTATGATTATCTCTAAAATCACATGCTTCTGTAGAACATCCTGGGGTATTATCTCTAGGATAGAAATAAAGTACTACTTTTTTACCTTTATAATCACTTAATTTATGTTCTTTTTCGTCAGAACCCATTAATGAAAAATCTGGTACTATTGAATTAAGTTCAACCATAAATTTACCTCCTAATTATATTATCAATAATAATTATTATATAATAGTGCATATAAATATTCAATATATTAAATATTTATATATACTATGACGAAAATCTGATATAATTGGAAATATAAAGCGAAAAGGAGAGAAAGTATATGGAAAACAAAATTTTAGCTGTAATTGCAGGAACTGAAATTACAGAAAAGGATTTAAATTCAATAATAATGAGATATCCTCAAGATAAGAGAGCGTTCTTTAATTCAGATATGGGAAGAAAGCAATTATTAGAACAAATGATAGCATTTGAATTAATGAACAGATTAGGGTCAGAAATGAAATTAAATGAAACTCAAGAATATAAAGAGAGTTTAGCTCAAGTTGAGAAGGATTTACTTACTCAAATGACAATAAACAAAGTTTTATCAGAAGTAACTGTTACTGATGAAGATGCTAAGAATTATTATGATGAGCATTTAGATGAATTTAAAGAAAAAGCTACAGTATCAGCTAAGCATATTTTAGTTGATACAATAGAAAAATGTGAAGAAGTTAGAGCTAGTATTGAAAAAGGTGAATTAACTTTTGAAGATGCAGCAAAGAAATATTCTACATGTCCATCTAAAGAGCAAGGTGGAAACTTAGGAGTATTCGGTAGAGGAATGATGGTTCCAGAGTTTGAGGAAGCAGCTTTTGCTTTAGATTTAGAAAAAGTTAGTGAGCCAGTTAAAACTCAATTTGGATATCACCTAATAAAGGTAGAAGCTAAAAATGAACCTAAAACATCATCATTTGAAGATGTTAAAGCTCAAATAGTTAATAAATTAATTCAATCAAGACAAGAAAAGAAGTACACTGATGTAATAAAAGAACTTGAAACTAAATATGAAGTAAAAAGATCTTAATAACTAGAAGAGTACGTATATAATATAAATAAAAAATACTTAGTAAGAATATTTAATCTTACTAAGTATTTTTTATT
This sequence comes from Clostridium celatum, assembly GCF_021412605.1. NCBI lineage: Bacteria > Bacillati > Bacillota > Clostridia > Eubacteriales > Clostridiaceae > Clostridium > Clostridium celatum. Next base: position 112 of record NZ_JAJKGM010000091.1, on the reverse strand, counting down.
CTAGTTGATATGTTAATTTTAATAAATAGATAGCTAGGGAGAGTAGATAGATTTGTGTAAAAAACAAATCTATCTACTCTTTTTTGTATGATTAGTTGGTAGATTTGGAATA
>NZ_JAJKGM010000090.1:0-1756 GCF_021412605.1 Clostridium celatum | reverse complement strand
GACACATCCTTTCTTAACTAAATATTATTTTACTTAGTTCGATTTAATGTGTCCACTACTTTATACTAACACCAATTGGCATAATCCTTTAATGCACGTCCTAATATTTCCTCACTTGTGCCTAATCCATAGACATTAGCTGTATCAAAAAAATTTATTCCTAACTCTAAAGATTTTTTAATTATTTTTCTTGATTCTTCTTCATTTAATACCCAGCTATGAATCCATTTTTCTGGATCCCCAAAGCTCATACAACCTAAACAAATCTTTGATACTTCTAACCCTGTATTTCCCAATTTTACATATTCCATAATTACCCTCCTAAAACCTTATGTTTAATTTCTATACTTTTATTTTATATACTATATTTAATAATGTCTAATATCTATATTATATATATAATTATGCTTATAAAGCATGATTATATTTAAACTGGTATTTTTCTACAAATTCCGCCTTTCCCCTGGGGCGATAACTAAAAGCTCCATGATTATAGGTCTTTCTATAATCATAGAGCTTTTTATTTATTCTATATCTTCACCGTTACTTTCTATAACTTTTTTATACCAATAAAATGATTTTTTCTTAGTTCTTTTATTAGTTCCATTTCCATAGTTATCTCTATCCACATAAATAAATCCATATCTTTTGCTCATTTCACCTGTACTAGAAGCAACTAAATCGATACATCCCCAAGTTGTATATCCTAATAAATCAATTCCATCTATTTCTACAGCATCTTTTAAAGCTTTTATATGTTCTCTAAGATATTCTATACGATAATCATCTTCTACATATCCATTTTCATCTGGATTATCTATAGCTCCTAACCCATTTTCAACAATAAATAATGGTTTTTGATAACGATCATATAAAACATTTAATGAATTTCTTAATCCAAGTGGATCTATTTGCCATCCCCATTCAGTTGATTTTAAATAAGGATTTTTTATAGAACCATATATATTCCCTGCTGTCTCCATTTTATCGTTAGGAAAAGCGCTAACAACACGAGAACAATAATATGAGAAAGATACAAAATCAACTGGGTATTCTCTTAATATAGCTTCATCATCAGCTGCCATATTTATAACTATATTTTCTCTTTCAAATTTCTTTTTTGCATAAGCTGGATAATATCCTCTTGCTTGTATATCAATAAAGAAATATCCTTCATGATCTTGAATTATAGCCTTATGGTAATCTTCTGGTCTACATGAATATGGATAATTGTTACCACCAGCTAACATACAACCAACTTTATTTTCTGGATCAATTTCATGTGCAAGCTTTGTAGCTAATGAACTAGCAACTAATTGATGATGTGCAGCTTGATATTTTGCTTGAGTTTCATCTTCGCCTTCTTCAAAGCAAAGTCCAGCTCCAACAAAAGGTGCATGTAATAACATATTAATCTCATTAAATGTTAACCAATATTTAACTAATCCCTTATAACGCTTAAATACAGTAGCGCAGTATCTTTGATGAAAATCAATCATCTCTCTACTTCTCCAAGCACCGTATTTTTCTACAAGATGCATAGGAACATCAAAATGAGTTAATGTAACTAATGGCTCTATATTATATTTTTTAAGTTCTAAGAAAATATCTTCATAAAATTTTAATCCTTCTTCATTTGGTACTAAATCATCACCATTTGGGAAGATACGTGTCCATGAAATTGGTCTTATGTCAATATTTTGGACACAAAAAGTCAAACTTTTTTATGCTGCACTTCTAGCTAATAATTCACATT